>JBKQTS010000036.1:0-18835 GCA_052143075.1 Syntrophobacteraceae bacterium
CATGTTCGTCTTGGGTTGCTCTCCACCCCGCCTCGCGGCGACGCAGTTTCCTTTGACTACCGGGAGCGAGCATCTCCCGGGAGGGGACTTTCACCCCTCAGATCGTGCCCGCTTCCAGGCGCACGGACCCCGGATTTCGCCGGGGTGACAATCCCTCGCAACATGTACTTTGTTGACAATGTACTCGTCGACCACGGATAAAGTTCTGTGGTCCTATCCTTAACCCCTTGGCCTTGTTTGCCATGCTTCTTTTTTATTACAGCTACCGCAATCTGCTCGTTCGGCGGCTCACCACCCTTTTAACGGCGGGTGGCATGGGGTTGGTCATTTTCGTTTTCGCAACCGTCCTGATGCTTGCCGAAGGCTTTCAGCAGACCCTTATCTCTTCGGGCAGCCCTCAAAACGCCGTTTTCATCCGCAGATCTGCCGAAACAGAGGTCCAGAGCATCATCGAGCGGGGGGACGCAGCAATCATCGAGTCGTTCTCCCAGGTTGCCGTGGACAGGGACTGGCGGCGACTCGCGGCGCGCGAAGCGGTCTTCCTGATAAGCCTTCCCAAAAAAGATACCGGCTCCCCGTCAAATGTCGAGGTGCGGGGGGTAACGCATGGGATTTCTCTCGAACTGCGGCCCCAGATCAAAATAGTCGCCGGGCGCGAGTTCAATGCAGGTTCCTCTGAAATCCTGATCGGCCGAAATATCGCCAAAAAGTTCAGGATCGCGGGCCTTGGCGGGACCATCAAATTCGTAGGGCGGACATGGACGGTTGCGGGAATTATGGACGCAGGCGGCACCGCTTTCGACTCGGAAATCTGGGGAGACGTCGATACCCTGATGGGCGCTTTTAAACGAACGGTATATTCCTCAGTGATCATTCGAATGGCGGACCCTTCGGGGCTGCCGGAACTGAAGGAAACAGTGCTCAAAGACCCGCGCCTCGTCGAGGAGGCCAGGCGCGAGGACCAATACTACGAGGCTCAATCCGAGCTGATGGCAAGGTTTATCCGAATACTGGGGATAAGCCTCACGCTCATTTTCAGCGTGGGGGCAATGACGGGGTCTATGATCACCATGTACGCAGCGGTCGCCGCGCGCACATCGGAGATCGGGACCCTCAGGGCGCTGGGATTTCGCCGGACATTCATCCTGATGGCCTTTCTGTCCGAAGCCGTATTTTTGAGCCTGCTCGGCGCCGTTATCGGCCTTGCAGCCGCCTCGTTCATGAACAAGCTCACGGTCTCCACGATGAACTGGACTACATTCTCCGAACTGACCTTCCGCTTTCTTCTAAACCGCCGCATAATCGCCAGCTCGGTTATATTCGCCGTTGTGATGGGAGCAGTCGGAGGAGTGCTGCCGTCTATCAGGGCCGCCCGCATGAATATCGTTTCAGCGCTGCGGGCCAGATAGTGTTCACTTCATAGACTTATCCGATTGTAATAGGGTTTTCGAGCTACCAGACCGTCCAGGGACAACCTGCCTGCTCCGGTAATCATAATCGCGAGCGCCATGCCCATGACCAGCAGATGATATTCGAATCCCTCTCCGGACTGTTTGCCATACCAGTTCATGAAAAAACCGTGGGGCCAGTGAACAAGGTAAACAGCCCCGATCATGTCGCAAAAAATCCCAAACGCGCACAACCTGGCCGCAAAACCGACAATCAGACCTATCGCGCCGAGTGATTCGGCCGCAATGACCAGCAGCGTCAAAAAAGCTGGCAAGTGATAGTGCTGATAAAAAGCCTCCAGGGTACCCGAAACGCCACTGCCTCCGAACCATCCGAAAAGCTTCATCGCCCCGTGCGGGAATATGACCGCCCCGAGGGTAACCCGAATAATCAGGTTCTGCCACGCACCTTCAGTCCTGAAGAACCAATCCATTTTTCACCCCTCGTATGACAGACTTGTTAACAACACTTAACGATCATTTGGCGAAATGCTCTCGCGAGCATCCCTTAGCGATGAACTTCGCGTAGCGCGGAAGGCATCCCGCCGCTATTTTCGACGCTCTCCCTGATCTGTCAATGACCAGAGACGGGGCCGTCAGCGGGATGCCTTCATGGTTGCCGTATCGCTCCCTCTCCATCGCGCCCCGGATCATTTCCAGTTGCGTATCGAGTTTCATCCCGGAAAATACCGACTATCTTAATCTAAACGGGCGGGTGTGTCTCTATCCAAGAGCACGCATAAGCCAGGTTTCCGTCCGAAAAGAACAAATTTCTCATCAGGTGTTTCTGATGGACATCAGGTAGATAGTGTCCATCCGGAAACCCCGGGACAAATTCCACGCCCCGCGAGGTTTCCGTTCGGAAAGGAGGCATTTTTCGTCCTGGCGCGCACAGTTTGGCGCCTCACCATTTCCGGATTGCCCAGCGCCGCACCGAAAGGTGGCGCGTACAGTTTGGTGCCCCGCCATTTCCGGATTGCCCAGCGCCGCACCGAAAGGTGCAAGGAAATCGATGGGTTGCGCGGAGGCGTACCTATGTACGCCGCACAAGAAAACCCGAAGATTGACGCCGCCAGGGCGGAAAAGGGCACTTTCCTGATGGAAACTAATTAACACGGTAAACCTCCCGCTCTGCCGGCGGACTCGCAGAGTTTGACATTTCCGGGAATGCACGAAAGTTCGCATGGTTGACCGCTTAAAGCTCCATGAAAGGCCCCAGGGTCTGATGTCGTCATTCCGGCGGCGCTTTTGAGCCGGAATCCAAGTTTTTCCGGATCACATAGAAATCAAAGCACTGGACCCCGGCTTAAAACCTGCCGGGGTGACGTAATGCGGCCCCATATGCTCGTGGATAATACGAGCGTGCTACTGCTCCAGTCGCTTTGAGCGGCCCGCGGTTTTCACGTCTCCGGCTTGGCCGGAGTTATCTGAGTCTAAAAATTGTAAATCTGCGAGGGCAAGGCGTTTACCAGTTGTTCAGGATGCGGAATGATTATAAGCAAGAAATGTGGCCGCAGTTTGAGAGCTTTTTCGGGCAGAAACCGCTCCAAAAAACGATTCGGATGCACAGCGCACAACTTGAGGCATTATTCCGGGCCATAGTGCCGAAACTTGAGTTCTCATCAAAAAGTCAAACCAAAGGAGGAAATGTCGATGCTAAGAATTGTAATTGCCGTACTGTTGGGTTTTTTTGCTCTTGGGATGGCAACCATTGCCAGTGCTCAAACCAAAGAGCCTCGCTTTCCGGACCTCAAACGGGAGCAAATGACAGAGGCGCAGAAGCGGGTTTATGACTCCATCGTGAGTGGACCGCGTGGTAGTGTGTACGGTCCATTCGGACCGCTGCTACGCAGCCCGGAGCTGACGGAGCGGGTCCAGAAGCTCGGAGAGTATCTGAGGTTCAACACGTCGCTGCCAGCGCGGCTCAATGAATTTGCGATCATTATCAACGCGCGCTTCTGGGAATCCAAGTATGAGTGGTACGTGCACATGCCGCTCGCGATCAAAGGTGGGCTCGCCGAGTCAATCGCCTACGACCTGGCGCAAAACAAGCGGCCAGCGAACATGAAGCCGGACGAGGAACTCGTCTACGACTTCTGCACGACCCTGCATAGGCAGCATTTCGTCGACGACGCACTGTTCAAGCGCGGGGTGGCAACGCTTGGAGAAGCGGGCATGATGGACCTGATCGGAGTCAGCGGCTATTATACGCTGGTATCAATGGTGTTGAATGTGGCCGAGACCCCGTTGCCCCCGGGCGCGAAACCGCCGTGGTGACGGAGACGAGAGCAAAAGAGCGGGGGACTTTCCCCCGCGCCCCCGGGATTTCTGCCACACGCGCAAGCGCGTGAGGCAGAGCGCGGCACCTCGCGGGGCGTGGAGATCGGCGCCCAGCGTTCCTCGCGGGGCGCCACCTCCGGTGCGGCGCTGGGCAATTCGGTTTTGTTATTGCGCTGGGGTAGTACGCGCCACCGCAGCGCGGCTCCTAAATGGCCCTGCAATGGCTAAGTTGGGGACAACTCGCACTTTCTTTGTCATTCATTGGCGCCATTTTGAACACAATCGGTATGAAGCGCTAAACGCAAGCCGCTTGAATCCACTATCATGATGATGTATTTTGCCGAAGAGGGGTTAAGGAAAAGGTTTTCGGACAGATCCTGCATTGATATCCCGCCGATGGCCGATTCAAAGGGACATCGCCACTCAAGCATCATTCGGCTCGACAGGAGGCATATGATGATAGACATCTGGGTAAAGCTCGTTTCGGATCAGTTCGAACTTGCTCTGAAACTGACCCGAACGCTCTTTGGACTCGGTGGAAGGGAAGCGCCGGTATCTGTACATGAGGTCCCCGCTGTGGGTATGGCTTTGGATCAGGCTGATGCGCCAGTCAAAACTCCAATGGATGAACCCGGGCAAGAAATAGGTCGGGAAGAAGAACGGTTTGCCGCAGTTGTGCCCGAGACCGAGACCTTGCGGGAAGCCGTACAGATCACCGGCAGTGATGCCAGGGAGATTCCTGAGCGCCAAATTGAGAGCCAAACCGGTAGCGCTCAAACTGAAGCCGCCACAATTCAGGGTATTATATCTTTTCTCGAGTCTGCGAGCCGGGGTGCAACAGTCGTAGAGATAGCCGGCCACCTGGAAATGGACAAGAGACGTGTTCTTCCACTCCTGAAGACATTGGCCAGGGAGAGGAGAATCGATGAACTCCTCGGGCGGTACTGTGTGCTAAAAAGTTGATCTCTCCCTCCGTTTTTTCCGGCTATCCGAGCCGGAACCCTTGCTCTGCCATAGAAAGGCCGAGCCGGCAAATGCAAGTGGTCCTTTACATCGGCCATCAAGAAGAGGACCATGATGTCTGATACGAGAATAGTCGCTATATTATCTCTTAAAGGTGGAGTGGGTAAAACCACGTCGGCTGTAAACATCGCCTGTTGCCTCGCACAAGCCGGAAAGAAGACGCTCCTTGTGGACCTCGATCCATATACTGGAGCGACATCCCATCTGGGAATCAAACTCGAACCTTCAAGCAGGACTGTCACGGATGTGTTGTGCAATCCGAATGGAAATATTGTAGAGGCTATATACAAGACTGCTACCGCAAACCTCTACGTTGCCGCCTCCGACGAAAGCCTGGCAAGCTGTGAATCAGAGTTCAACGCAGAGATCGGCAAGGAGAGTATCCTCTTCGAGCGCTTTGCCGGACATGCGAGCGAATACGACTTCGTAATTATGGATCTCCCGCCCGTCTCGCCATTTCTAATGGTGAATGCGCTGCGAATGAGCCGGGAGGTGCTCGTTCCATTTAGAACAGCCTATTTGGACCTGAAAGTTGCGGAAGATATCAATGAACTCGTCGAAAAGGTGCGACGCAGATTGAATCCCGATATCAGGATACTTGGGTATTTCGGCACTATGTCAAACCTTCGCACAAAAGAGGCCCGGCTGTCGGTTGAAGACATGAGAAGAAGATATGGCGAGAAGGTTTTCAGGACCGTGATACCTGCCTGTACCAGAGTGGCCGAGGCTCCACGCAGAGGGGTTTCAGCAACGGAACACGCGGGGTCGTCAACCGGAGCCAAAGCCTACAGAGATCTCGTGAAGGAAATATTTGACGTATGATCCGATCGAGGAAGCTTGGATGGCCAGTTCGGATACGGTCGCAGTTAAAGAGGCTATTTGGGGGTCGAAAACCGCATTTTAAGCCTCTAAAGCAGGCAATCCGGAGCGCTCTTTCCAAGGGTAGTCACACTTTAGCGTGGTCCGACCCCCGAGCGGCGAGCGACCCCGAGCGGCGAGCGAAATCACGTGAATATCCCTGACAGCATATCCTTGACAGTGTCCAGGACGGGTACTATCCAAAGCAGTCGAGAAACAATTTTATAATCTCACCTTTATTTTTTAGGACTTTCATGAAACCTAACAACTAGGAGGCTATGTTGGAACAGATTCTCTCCAAATCGCAGGAACTGATAGCCCTGTACGGGCTGAATGTAGTTGCGGCCCTACTCATTCTGTTGATTGGCCGTTGGGCTGCGAAGATCGTTCGCAAGGTCATTCAGAATGTAATGGTGAGAACGAAGGTGGACACGGCCCTTATTTCTTTTGTTACGAGCCTGTCTTATGTAGCCTTGATGGCCTTCGTAATCCTTGCTGCTCTTGGGAAACTGGGTATTCAGACGACCTCCTTCATAGCTATCCTAGGTGCAGCAGGATTGGCTGTCGGCTTAGCTCTTCAAGGTTCCCTCTCAAACTTTGCTGCGGGCGTATTAATGATCGTTTTCAAACCTTTTAAACTCGGTGAATTCATCGAAGCCGGAGGCGCTAGCGGGATCGTTGAAAAAATCGAGATTTTCACTACGACTCTGAAGAGTTTTGACAACAAGATTATCATCATTCCGAATTCGAAGGTTGGCGGGGGTAATATCATCAATTATAGTTCAGAGCCGACTCGCCTTGTGGATCTTCAGGTAGTATTCAATTACAAGGATGATATTGTAAAAATTGAGAGACTTCTCCAGGAGATTCTGGACAGTGATGAACGAATCCTGAAAGCTCCGGCTCCGGCTATCGGTGTCGCTAAGTTTACTGAAACCAGCGTCAGAATTGCGGTGCGACCTTGGGTGAAAACCGCTGACTATGATGACGTGGCAGGTCAGATCCTAAGAAAAGTCAAAGAGTTGTTTGACAGCAAAAAGGTGATGCCTCCCCTCGGTGATCAACTCGTTCTTTTCGAAAAACAAGAAGCTTAATCTGCCCTGGTTTTGTATGGAAGTCGTTGGCTGTTCATACCGGACTGTTCAAGACAAAACTGAAAGAGCACTGGATCTTTGCCATAACCCGATTGCTTTGCGAGTTTTCTCTATCCGTAGACTTCCGGCTGCACTGGAGGTTGCACATGAACCGGTTCGAGCAATTCCTGGGCAATGTATGTGATGGATGCCTTTTATGTCGATTTGCAAGAGATAACCCGAGAACCATCGTTGGTGAAATCATGGCCTGGCACGGCAAATGGTGTCCGGCTTGGAAGGCCCAGAAATGGATTGAGCGTGAACGGCAACAAGAGGCAAAGAGGAGAAGTAACGCAAGGAAGGAGTTCAGGAAGAAGCACTGAGGTCGGGCTGCCAAAAGATGCGCCAAATGAGAGTATCAAAGGGAGATTAATAATTACTTGGTTTTGCCTTGCCCGCCCGAAGTCGTTCTAAAAACCATTTTTCTTGTTAGCGTCGGACTTAGACGGCCCTTGACTTGTCGCCGGACTTTCCTGCTTGGTCATCGTGTTTTTGTCCATATCTTTTGAGACGCAAGTGGTGCCGCAAAGAGAGGAGTAATTGGGAGGCATGCACCCATTGAAGGCAAGTTCACACGCCTGCGCGCTGAAAGATAAACCGCTAACGAACAGCAGCGAAAGAGCCATTCCAAAAATCAGTTGTTTGCCCATCTTAATCTCCTAAAAATTCTAATGGTCATTATCCTAAATAATACAATCGCGTGAGAACGCTGAGCAATAATCCGATAGAAAAAACGTAAAGGCAGTCTCGGCTCTTGTCAACCGCCGCAAGGTTCCAGCTTGAATAACAGTATGGCGAGAACGGCCTGATCATCCAGGAAATGATCGACTGAGAGCACCTGAGGTGCGAAGTTCCAGGTTGGATTGCTGGCAACAGGAATAATTATGCCTATATTGGATGAATCGAAGGTTTTTGTTTCTCACTCCGAACACGAGGGGGATAGAGATCATGGAGGAAAAAGACGAAACAGGTTTTATTGAAACCCTGTTTCAACTAATCTTTCAGCGGCTGGTCATCTATCAGGCCCTGCATTGCACCCATGAACATCCGACTGCTGAGATTATTCATCAGCGGATTAAGAAAAGCTTCCCGATGATTTCTCTTGCTACTGTTTACAAGACGCTCGAGAAGCCAAGTCTGTCCATCCTGCCTATAATGAGAAGACTGAACTGATTTGCACTTCTTCTGGATGGTCCTCAGGTCGACGATGGCTCTGCATGGGAGATCGGCTATTTCCTCACAAACAGATGACCCGAAAAGACAATGATCGTCATCCGGACTGATTGCAGACGACCATGGGAGGGTGAAGGCGCCGTAGTGAATGCCGTGATTGAGGTTTCGCGTGATTTCATTGTGAGGAGCAGGGAGGAGCTTTTGGAGGGGTTCCTGAAAGAAGTTCCGGTCTGATCCCATTGAGTCTCATTATGTTTTCCACCACCTGGCGGACGTCGGCAAGGCATCAGCGACCTTTGGGGTTCTTGGTAGCACACTGGCATCCACCAGCTTTTTTTTCGAACATGATTTTTTCCATGATGGTGGACTTACTATGCGCCAAGACATCCCGCTCAATGTCGGAGGTGGTGTAACCAAAGCAATAGCATATCAGGCTTTCCATCGTTTTCTCCTTGAAGTGCTCTTGAGTCGCAAGAACTCTTTATTTTACTGAAATCGCATCTCAATTGCTATGGCTGCAGAAAGGAGTCACCTTTAATTTCCTCAATGCCGACTACTCGTCCGCAAAACCTCGACAACCGTTTTTTCCAGCATGCTCTCTCGAAATGGGAAAATTTCGGCATACCGAGGGCTTCACTTCCTGAATGGTGCAGATGTATTTGTCTTTCTTGGGAAGTTTCCTCAACCACGGGCAGCACTCCACATAATCCCCGGTTCTTGGGCTGATCCAGATGTCGTACACATAATGAGTCTTACCCGATTCGTCTTTGCCAACCGGGATTAAACTGACCCATTCAAGTATGTCTTCCCTTCCCTCTGTCTCCCAAAGCTCGATGTCCTCATCACTTGCAGACGTCTGGTAAGCATCGTAGAGGTTCAAACAACATTGGCCACATTGTTTACATTGGAATTCTTCGGGAGGCATTGGTCACTTCCTTCGAAAGTTTGATTTTTCTTCGGTTGAGACGGGCTCATAATTTTATATTTCTCAGTCATCCCGCCCGCAGAACGTTGGAGCACTTGAATGTCACCACTTTCCTCGGCGGCAGCGTAACTGGCTCCCCTGTTTGGGGATTGCCGGCTATGCGCTGACGTTTTCTTTCACTGAAAATTTCCCGAAGCCGCTGATGAGAGCATCTTCGCCGTTTTGCAAGCACTGTTTTAGCAGATCGAAAAGGGCGTCGACGACCTGGGGCCCTAGGGGCAGTGAGCAGTGAGAAAGCGCCGGTCAAGCCGGCAAGGAGTAGTGGATGAAAGAGCCATACGGTGAAGGCCTAGCGAGCCACACCGGCCCCGAGTCATGCGCCAGTACTCGTGAGGGTACGGGTGAAGCGTTGACAGGGGTACACACAGGCTAGCCATTGAGCTGCGAAATCAACGGTTCCAGGGTGCCCACGGTGTTCACTGATCCGGAAGGCAACATCGTGCATGGCGCAATGCGCAAGTCATGTGCGGACCCTGCGCAGTCTAAGACCCTGAGCATGTGTGGAAACTCCTTGCACGGAAACCGGGAGATCCCGGAAGTACCCGCCGATAGCAGAGCGGGTCGGTCGGAGAAGGCTAAGTGCCGTACGTCCGACATGCACGCCTCCGGGAAGTCAGATGGTTGCATAGTACCTGAGAAGCCATCGAACAAGGGCGGCGGTCTGCCCGCGGAGGTGGTGGAGGAAAGGCAACCAACCAAGGGGAACACCTCGCCGACGGTCGGGGTCCAGACGCTGAGCTGGAACGCCCCGGTGTTTTTGTCTGCATGGTGTACGAAGGGGTAGCAGGTGGACCCTGGCGTTCGTTCATGTGTCCTCCAATATACCCAGCGTCACTACCCAAGGTAGGAGCCGTATGAGGTAATTCCTCACGTACGGATCTGTGCGGGGGGTGCCGGGCAACCGGCATTCCTACCGCGTTACGGTGATGCTTCGCGGGTGAACAGTGAGAGTGAACAGTGATTGGTGAAGGACCAAATTCAACTTCCCGAGGCCTGAAACTTTTGGTGAGGTCAGACCCGCCCGATATTCGGATACAGTCGCAGTTAAAGGGGCAATTTTGGGGTCGAAAACCGCATTTTAAGCCTCTAAAGCAGGCAATCCGGAGCGCTCTTTCCAAGGGCAGTCACACTTTAGCGTGGTACGACCCCGAGCGCACCGAGCGCAACGTTTGATAGCGCGGAATACTGCCCGGTGAGCACTTCTCCACTTGGGATGGTGACAATTACGCTCCGGTCGGCCTTGTTATAAGTCCCATAGATGACTTGGCCGGAATCCATATCAATCAGCTTAACTTGGTGAGCACAGGAAACAAGGCAGAAGAGAAGAGGGAAAAACACCAGATACTTTTTAAGCACGGCGTCCACTCCATTATTTAAGGCAGACCAATAGAGGCATTAGAACCGAAAGCATATTACAGTCACATTCCGATTTCGCAAGAATATTTTTTCGATGGTGGATTCAGGTGTAGGAACAAATTAACATGGGTTCAGGTATGGGTTGGGCGGAGAAAGTCGATTGTAGGGGATTCTGGAGGTGTGGGAGAGTGGATTAACGAGCACGGGCGGTGGAAGGCTGACTGGCCTGATTATCACCCGTAAAAACGCCTGCTCGGCGCACTTCCCCGCTCATCTCACTACAAGGCGGCTTACAGGCTGCAACTACTTTGGACACGTTACCTGGGTCATCTTAATGGGAGAATTGATTACACGGAATCAATCCTCCCCTTGTAAAACAGCTCTACCTGTCGAGTCGGGCTTCAAGGTTTGAAAGGTGCCCCGATGATTCCTTATTTTGTTCCATTAAGGCTGATAACTCTCGGACTTGTTCCTTAAAGGGTCTCTAATTCTTTATTTTGCCCCTTCAGAGCCGATACTTCCGCTTTCAAGTCCAATAACTCTTTTTGCTGCTTCTGCATCTCGTTGTGGAGCATGGCGTTGATGAGATGGTAATGGACGCTGTGGGGTTGGCCAGTCAGCTTTGTAGGTCATGGGGTAATCGATGAAAAAAGGGGGCAGGATACAGGCTGCCCCCATTCATTAATGAACTTTAGCAGTCTAAAATCCTCGTTCATCCATGTTTAGTTCCCAAGCCAGGTCAGCACGCGAGATCGATGACAAATAACGTACAATACGTTAGTGGTTCCTCCGTTACCGTTATTAAAAATAGCGTAATTAAAGGTGTGCGTCTCGATTTCTGGCTGGTCAGTTGAGAGGATTATCGTCTTGCCATCCTTTGACACCGTACCGGAGAATGAGAAATTATCGATTGAATACGTCAGCCCAGTCTCAGGCCCTGTAAATGTGCCTACATACGTTCCAGGCACCAACTGTGTGGTAATCTGGCCATCGGTAACGGTATAGGTGAATTCATAGAAAATTGTCTCAGACGTCGCGTAAGGGGGGACATTCAGCCAATGGCTGGGAACCGGAGTAATGGTTCGGATCGCGGTTGCCTGAACTGTTCCAGTCCCGTCGCCATTGAAGGTGCGAACACCTTGTGCCATCATTGTGCCCTCGTCAACTCCGCTAGCCAAGGCAGTAAGTTTAATGGGATCGAATCCAACTGGTGTCGAAATAAAGCCGCTCTCCCCAGTAAAAGCGTATTGCCCTTTGAGTTGAGGTGGGGCTGCGAAAGCCGGGAAAGTCCATACAAAAATGACCCCGAGTACCAGGCACAAATTTACTAGGTTCAAGTTTCGTCTTTTCATGGTTCCTCCTTCGGTTGGCATGGTTGATTGTTATCAGAGCTCGATGAGTTGCCTGAAGGGCAATACAAGAGACGGTAATCGCATAAACACGTCTGTCACTCGATTGAACGTTAAGTTACTTTACCAAACTTGTACCTTATAACAATCTCAGCAAATATAAAGGGGGATTTCAGGGGGTAGGAATCGGGTAATAGTCTACCTAAATACCTAATGTATAGTCTACGTTTCAGGGTGTTGACAGCAATCCAATAGCTAATACTAAATATTGAAACTCTTATGTTGACAGGTGAGCATGGCAATTCGCATATCACAGTCACATTCCAGCTTCGCAAGAAATTTTTTGATGAGACAAGGTGCAAGACGTGGATTGACAGTGGAACTTGATAAACATTCTCAAAAATCCACATTAACCCAAAATTCACCTTAGAAATTTGGAAGGGTATTCCAACAGCAAAGGCGAAATCCGAAGGGGTCAGGCGGCACCCCCCACGGTGAAAATCGGGAAGCAGTGGGTGAATCCAGCACGTCTGGACCAGTAGGTTCTGACTACAAATGGCGGCTTCAAATTCCATCCTCGCACAGGACGTGCACAGGAAAAGAAAAGAGGCTAACGGCAATCCCGCTAACCCCTTGATTTTGTTGACGCGCCCAGGGTGATTCGAACACCCGACCTACGGATTCGTAGTCCCTTTTTTTAGTTGTCACTTCAGATCACATAAGATAACATAAACCTTGACTGTACATAGCTTTAGTGCTATTCTTACTTCACTGGCGATCACCCAAAATCACCCACTTTCAGCTAAAAAGTGGGGACAGAGTGGGGACAGGCGGCACTCGACAAGACGCCTTTGAAGGGACCTGATAGCGAAGCGGCTAAGGGCCTACATGAGAAGGGGCAGGGTGCCGGACATGGAAGAATCCGACGATCAGAAAAAGGGGATATTAAACCATGATTCAACTCACGAACGACAGGATCTACAGTGAAATTGAGCTGCTGGATACCCTGGCAGGGTACCTGACTGCCGGAAACCTAGGCACGAGCGGCATCCGAAAAGCTTTGCTCGAAAATGTTGGGCCGCCTTATGGCCTCGAATTCAGCGTCTTCGTCGGTGCGGTTGCCAATATGCTGGCACGTGAGCCGGATTATATCCGGGGCGCACTCCGGGCAAGACTGGCGCAAGATTAGGAGGACTAAACTATGGCTGACCAGTGGCACGGAACAAAATTTCCAGGTGTGAGATATCGGGAACACCCGACGAGAAAGCATGGTGTTCAAAAGGACAAGTACTTTGCGATCAGAGCCCAGTTTAACGGCACACGCAAAGAAGAGAGTTTGGGCTGGGCTTCAGAAGGATGGACAGCTCAGCAGGCTGCGAACGTTCTTTCTGAATTGCGGAAAGCACACACTCTTGGGGAAGGTCCGCAGACTCTTAATGAAAAGCGGGAACGCGAGCAGAGGAAACGAGAACAGGAACAAAGGGAAAAAGAGGAACAAGAACGCGAGTTGTTGGCCTTCGGAGATTTTTTCCGCAAAACCTACTTTCCCCAAGCCAAAGCGGACAAGAGCGCCAGATCTTATCAACGCGAGGATTCTCTCTTTCGCCTCTGGATTGAACCTGTGATAGGGACGCGTTCACTTTGCCAGATTAGCCCCATTGAACTTGAAAGAATAAAGAAGAACATGGCCGATGATGGAAAATCTCCGCGCAGCATTCACTACTGCCTGGCCGTCATCCGGCAGGTGTTCAATCATGCCAAGAGGCTGGGCGTCTGTAATGTTGACAACCCAGTCAGCAAGGTCAAAATGCCGACGAGTGATAACGGAAGGCTTCGGTTTCTGAGTCGCTCTGAGGCGGAGAGCTTGCTGGAAGGGCTGAAAGGGATAAGTGAACAGGTTTACGAGATGGCTCTTGTCAGCCTTCATTGCGGCTTGAGGGCCGGTGAAGTATTCTCCCTCACGTGGTCTGATGTGGATTTTAAGAATGGGGCGCTAACACTGAGGGACACGAAGTCAAGGAATAGAACCATATTTATGACTGGAGATGTTCGAGCTATTCTTGAGGCAAAGGAGAAGGGAGAGCCGGACAGCCTCGTCTTTCCTGCTCGTGGCGGGAAGAGGATCGAGGCCATTTCGAAGACCTTTGACCGCGTGGTGAATGATCTTAAACTAAATGCCGGAATAATAGACCGAAGACAGAAGGTGTGTTTCCACACTCTGCGGCATACGCACGCGAGTTGGTTGGTTGGTCAGGGAGTTGATCTTTATGTTGTCCAGAAAATCCTGGGTCATTCTAATTCGGCCATGACCCAGAGGTATAGCCATTTGGCTCCTGACACCCTTCAACGGGCAACCAGGGTTTTTGAAAATGGGCTGAAGCAGTCGAAGGATAAAGAAAGAGTGCAAGAGGCTACTGCCTCATCAGAGGAGAGAAGCGCCTGATGGAAGATTTTGATGTCACTCTTGAGATTCTAAAGCAGAGCTACGCGAACGAGCAGGATAATCCCCTGCATGTGTGGGAAGCGATTCTATATTGTCTGACCGAGAAGACCGAGGAAGTGCCAATGCCTCCATGGGTCAAAGTATACTTGGAGGAAGTGGCAGAGGACCTGCTGGCCATCAAGAAGGTACTGAAGAAAGGCGGGGAAGAATTAAAAAATGCTCTAAAGATTAGCGACTTGCGTGTATTCGCAAATCATGTAGGAGCCCGCGAAAAGAAGCTGATATTTCAGAAGGTAAATCACGAGATGCAAAAAAGCGACAGACCGGATGTGCTCACCGTATTTTCTGATGTTGCGAAGAAGTTCAAGCCGATTTCTGAAGCAAGGAATAAGACACAGTACTCCGAGGAGAAAATCAAAGACACTTACTACGAACTGAAGAAAATTTATGACGAACAGGCCGCTGAGGATCAAAAACAAGAAACAATATTGTGGAAGGAGGACCAGGACCGCAGCAATCCCCCCAAGGAGTAATTTGTGTGAAACTCCGGACTTCCCCCTAAAGCCTTTCCGCTCCAATCGTTCATAATCCTCCATACGTGAAATTCTGAAAAACGGTATGAAGGACTCTGTATGACGGCAACAAAGCTCACTTTCCAAACTATGGCTGAAAAATGGCGCTCTCCCTATGTGTCACGAGACAAAGTGGGAGAGTTTAGCGGGGGAATCCTCCATCCTCGGACCTTGGCAAACCTCGACTGCAAAGGCGAAGGTCCGAAAGGCCGAATCCGCATAGGCAGGAAAGTAGCCTATGACGTGAATGAACTGTGTAAATGGCTTGCTGCCAGGTCGAAGGCAGTGGATCAGGAGTAGAACCTCTTTTCCTGGCAATAAGAGCAGGAAACAATGCGGATGAGCACTCGTGTTCATGGTGGTGTGGGATAGGCGCAAACAACTGCAGAGCCTTGCGTGGTGCTGGTTTGTGTGGTTGCTTGCGAAGGTTATAATATTTACATGGAAGGGTATAAAAATGCGCAGCAATGGTTATCCGAACGAATGGAAAGAAATGCAGAGGCAACTGTTGAGGTTTCACTGTGAGTCAGGACAGGTTCTGGATGGTTTCATCTCAGATTACGAAGACTACATGATGACAATCTATGTCGTCGATAAAATCTCTCCGACACGCCGCAAAAAGCTAAAGTCTATAGAGCTTAATGACGACCCGGTTGTGTTCTGCTATTCAATTGAATACGACAATATGAAAGAGGAAATCAAAGGTGCGCCGTACATCGCACGCTGTAAGACGGGAGAGGTCCTGCGTGGTCACTTCAACGGAATGAATGACTATCTCCTATATCTGTCTCGCGTCGATATCGAGATTTCAGGAAAAACGGTGGCAAGTCCGGCCTGGGCAGCGGTCAGGATGCGATATCAGGTCTAAGAGGATGATTAAGGGTGGGTGGTTGAAAACATTTCTCACCCGTTCTTAGCCTTTTCGTCTAGTCAAGCCGCCCGTGAATGTCCCACCAGAACCACCTGGGACATTTGCGGGTGGCCTGGAATAAAAACCGAACAAACATGCTGACAGTTGCGTCCTCAGATCGACTGAGAAATCATCCAAGAAAGGATAATCGGTGACTTTTTCACTCCGGCAACGGGCAGTCGATCTTAGGACGCATCTTTGTGGACTAAATACTCCATTTATTTATCAGTAGACAAATAAATGTGCTGTAATTTATTTTATTGCCTTACATAGGTGCCTGGATTTTTGTTCTTGACAACTGGAATAATGGCCCGTTCAATAAAAAAATACAAACATTATCTAACGATAACTGACAATGTAAAGGAAAATCAAATGGGACAATATATCAACACTAGAGGCGCTGCTGAATACTTCAAGAAGCTTGGCTTACCGTTTCGTCCTTCTACATTAGAGGTGTGGAGATGTAGAGGTAAAGGTCCTCAATACAAAAAAATCGGCGGCATGGTGTTTTATGAGGAAGGTGCTCTTTTAGCCTTCGCTGTAGGTGTTCCTTATGAAACAGCCGACTCAATATCGGTTCACGAATGAGGGCTATTGGAGAATGGACAGGAATAATAGGCAAGTATCTCCGGTTATCAACATCAAAAACAAATCCCCAGCGGAGCTGCCAAAAGCTGACCTAAGCGCCATCGGTGTGCTTGAGGGTATTGCGGAGCTTAACAAAATACACGCAATGGTTATGATCGGAGGCAGCGCCAGGATCATGAACGAGGTCACTGAGCCAAGTTTTGGCCGACCAGACGTGACCTTTTCCTCAGTGGCTGATTTTAGGAACTTTTACGCCAATAAAACAACCCGCGTTGAAGACGAAAAAGGAAATTCTAAAGTGGTCCCACTGGCGGACGTTTGGATTAAATCGCCAGACAGGCGGGAATACAAAGGGATAGTCTTCAGTCCGGGCAAAGATGTTCCGGGGTATTACAACCTGTACAGAGGCTTCGCAGTTGCCCCCCAAAAGGGAGATTGGTCTCTATTCCGAAATCATATCGTTGAAGTCATTGCAGGCGGCAGGCGTGATATTGCTGAATACCTTCTAAGCTGGATGGCTCATTTGGTCCAGAGCCCTGGTGGTGAGCGCCCTGGGACCTCAGTTGTGCTTAGAGGACCCCAGGGAGTAGGGAAAGGATGCTTCGTCTCTGGGTTCGGCCCTATCTTTGGGGGTCATTTCCTTCACATTTCTAATCAAAACCAGTTGACGGGCCGCTTCAATAGTCACTTAAAAGATGCCCTGCTTGTCTTCTGCGATGAGGGAGTGTGGACGGGGGACAGGGCAGCCGAGGGTGTGTTGAAGGCAATGATAACGGAGAAGCAGGTTATGGTTGAGCCGAAAGGCAAAGATGCCTTTTCCGTTCAGAATCATATCCGCCTGATAGTTGCCAGCAATAACAGATGGGTCGTTCCCGCTGGACTCGAAGAAAGGCGCTTTTTTGTGCTGGATGTGAGTGATAAGCGCATGCGGGATCGTGCTTATTTCAGTGCGCTGTATAAGCAGATGGACAATGGGGGGCGAGAGGCGATGCTTTACGACCTCTTGGAAATGGACCTGTCTCGAACTGACCTCCGCGAATACCCCAGGACAAGTGCTCTCTTGGACCAGATAGTAGATTCCATGAACTCTGCGAGGAAATTCTGGTACGAGCGCTTGCTGTCGGGGTCTATCATGAAGGATTCTGAAGAGTGGCAGGAACTTATTCAAACCCAACACATTCATCAGGACTACAGTGCTTTTGCAAAAGACCTTGGAATGAAACATATCATGACCGATAGGCAGCTCTCCAAGGAAATTAGGAAACTGTGTCCTGGCATTCACCGGCACCGGCCTACTGTGGACGGAGAGAGATGTTACTGTCTCAGCTTACCAGCCCTGGAGGAATGCCGTAAATCATTTGAAGCGATTGTGAGGATCAAAATTGACTGGGATGAGGAAACAGATGTTTAGTGTTGCGCTCCGCTCTTTATGGATGTCCCATTGTGATGGGACATGGCGGGACCGTGATGTATCCTAAAAGGCGTGGAATATCAATTGGTTGTCCCATCGGTCCCATGTGTCCGGCATTTTCGACATAATTGCTAGATAATCTCAGGGACCGATCACGGACAATGAATTATATGATTTTCTATTTTAATGGGACTAATAGGACTAATAGGACAAACATATAGAATTACACACAAAACGGCGTCCCGGTCGATTGAATGCAATGGGACAAACCGGGACAAGGCATAACACGGCAGATTAACTGCTCCGATTCCATAAACCAGGCTGGAGATCACAACTGCTGCCAACTGGAATTTGACGGGTTACCCGGACCACAAAAAAACCATAGCCAAAAGCGCACTTTACCAGCCCAACGCACACAAAACACAGGCCATCACTCCTCTTTCCAGGGAGCATATCACATGAGCAGAAGAAAAATTGAAGTCGATACACTAACGATCTATGACTTGGCATCAGAGGGAAAGACACAGAAGGAAATCGCTAAAGAGCTTGGCATCTGCCCAATAACTTTGGCAAGGCGGATGGCAGATATTCAGGCGAAAGAGGGCATTCTGCTGAAGTACCGCTCCATCCAAACCCTCCAACTCACCGAACTCCAACTCCGGGTCCTTGAAGCCATCACCCCTGAGAAAATCGCCGATGCCTCCCTCCTGGACCTGGCGAAGGCATTCAAGATCTTGAAAGACGCTGAACTCGGCCTAAAAGGAGAGCCTTTCAGAATCACAGGTTTACTTGGTTATCTCCTGGAGATTGAGAGAGAGGATGAAAAAGACCAGTATGTAAGCCCAGAGGAGGCTTTCTCCGGATGATTTCTCCCTGGGTTAGGTCCTGAGCCCGCGCTCAATCAGCAGTCGATAGGGCACGTATGCCCTTCTCATAGATTATCTCCATACCACTCAGGGTCGGCATCAGTTCGCGGTCGCTTCCGTCATATGTGGACTGGTGGTCTTTCCAGAAAGGATAAAAAATAAACTTTCTCGTCGGCTTCGCCAGCCTCCCGCGCCATTAGGTACTGCAACTAAACAAGCGGACTCAGTTTGGGGCGCTACCGTTTCACATTGACTTACCATTCCATAGTCCGACTTAGTTTCTCCAGGAAATGGCGCTCTGGAAGGGATGCAGATATGATGTGTAGCTCTGAAGAAATGCACCGCTACCAGCGGCTCAAGATATAGGAGAGCTGTACGTAACAAATCCTGTTTTCCTGAGTGAGTTTAAGTTGTTATAGCGACTTAGCGCTTCTATCTCC
>JBKQTS010000037.1:0-80925 GCA_052143075.1 Syntrophobacteraceae bacterium
ACGCCCGGCAGGAGTGTGCCCACGACGGTGCCGAGGCGGAATGTGCCCAACTTGAGCCGGCCGATGCTGAACCCCAGGGCGAGAGTAAGAATATGGCTAACTCCGGATGCTCCTGGAACGCCTTTACTAACATCTCCATAGGACTCCTCCATTTCGCCATTGCTCCTTAAAAAGATCAGAATGGTCTAAATTTCACCGGATGCTTTTGTCCGAAATTCTTTTGAGAGTTCTTGGGAAATGGTCCCAAAGATCTCACCGATCCTCTCAGCTACACTCAGGGCGAGTTCCTCCTGAAGGGCGATCATTTTGTCCGGTTCGAGATCACGTTTGTACTGCTCCCCCCATATCTGCATCAGAGTGGCTGTATCGATCAGCCTGAGGGTGAACTTGATAGTCTGCCCCTCTTTTCGAAGGCTTCCCTCCAGAAAGAACCTCACCCCAAACTCTTGGCTTACCTGTCTTGCATCAATAGGTTTTTCATTCCACTGCATGACGGAAAGACACGAGTTAACCCGTAGACCACAGCGGGCTAGCACACTCATAAGCTCCTCGGTCAGGCCGCATGCCAGGGATTCTTGATCCGGATCATTTGCCAGATTGGCGAGGGGCATCACAGCAATTGTGGGGCCCTCCCCGGTTGATGAGTGGGAAATCGCGGGAGTCCTCTGAGATATTTCCTTTTCCCAAAGGAACATTGAGGCTGGCTGTCCAGACTCTCCCATCCGCTGCTCCCGGGGGATGTCCCTGGTGAAGGTCGGTACGTAGCTTCCCTTGCCAATATCGATTCTCAATTGGTCCTGTCTACCCCGGACCGAGTAGTAGCTCTCAAGAGTCCTCCGGAGCCTTCCTGCCTGGATGCGGACTATTGGATCTATAGTGGGGTCGAAATCTTTCCTTCGGCCAAAAACTTGAGTCGCTACAGTGTAGCCCTTGATCTCATGAGCCCGCCCGGCAAGCGTCTCTTCCACGACGTGGCTGAGAAATCCGCAAAGCATGGGCTTGTTTTTGAACTCCGGGCTATCCAGAATGCATTCCAGCTCTTCTCTGACATCGTCTGCAGAGATATTCATAAGCTTGGAAGTTGGATTCGGAGACCTTCCCGGTTGCACAGCGCTGATAAAACCATTGCCGCGAATTTTGTCCAAGTGGATGAGAAAACCTTCTGTAAAAACCGGGGACGCATCCTGTGCTGCATGCATCAGTTCGCTCATTGGTGGGTTCCTCCTACGCGGATTACTTGGGAGCTATCTAAACTGGAATGCCTGGAAATGCTGGTGCACGTCGTACCAAGTTTTCATATGAGCCTTGCGATAACGCTCGGAGACCCTAAACTACAATGCAACCGGCGACGCGCGGCGCCATGATGGCCTCGATGCCTTCGCGCGTGGCCACCTTGTCTATGAAAGCCAGCAAGGCCGAACGCAAAAGTATTCTTGTTCCCAGGAGGGCACTAAATTTATCGGATCGAAGATAGATGTCCAATTCCTCGCGGCTTTCCCAGTGTGAGAGTACCAGTACCCGGTTCTCGTCTTCCAGATCGAGGTACGCGTTCACCCTGGAGCAGGAGGTCTCATGGCGCATGTCTGAAATCATGTCTGAGAGCGCTTGCTTAAGTTCTATTAGCTTTTCAGGGCATGCATCCAAGGCTATTCTGAGAAGGATCATTCGATACTCCCTTTGAAAGCCCGATCCCTCCAAAATTGCAAACTTAGCAGGGGTAGAAGACGGCGAATCCATGGACAAACGGCAAAGACAGAATCACTGCTGGATTCCCAGTTCAATTTTCGTACCAGAGAGCATATGATGCCGCGTATTTCAGGTAACTCTGAGTGCTATGAGGAAAATCAGGGCAAGAGAACGATGCTGGAGGTGTCGGTTGTAGCTCTTAAAATCCACGATATTTCAAAAACCCGCTAAATATCGTGGCTGTATGCTTTCTGGTTGGCCTATCCGCCCACAACCGGAATCAAGGGCAGGAACAGATGTTTTGAAACACGAACAAGTTCTAATGGAAATATGCTCCATTAGACTGCGCTTTTTGGATCCCAAGCTTTTTCATTCGGGAGCGCAGGGTGCCGGGGTTGAGGTTCAGTATCTCGGCAGCTCCAGTCCTTCCCTCGATTTTCCAGCCAGTTTTTGCAAGAATTTCGAGGATGTATTCTCTTTCCAATTCCTCAAGGCTCTTGTCCCTGGCCATCGCAGGCGCCTGAGGAATTGTGGCTCCGCCAAGGTCGTCAGCCAACTGAAGCGTGGTCTCCAAAGAGTTGATTACCGCCCGTTCGATTATGTGTTGCAGTTCGCGGACATTGCCCGGCCATTTATAATTCTCCAGGGCTTCCACCAGTCCTGCGGGGATCTTCTGGATTGTCTTCCCAAGCTGCTTGCTGTACTTCTCGACGAAGTGGACAATCATGAGTGGAATGTCCACCGTCCTCTCCCTGAGTGGCGGAAGTGTGACGGGGTAGACATTGAGCCTGTACCACAGGTCGGCGCGGAAGCGGCCCTCTTTCATCTCCTTTTCCAGGTTACGGTTGGTGGCGGCAATGATGCGTGGGTTAACCTTTATGGTCTGCGTGCCGCCGAGCCTCTCAAACTCACCATCCTCGATAACCCGCAGCAACTTGGCCTGCAGGTCGAAGGGGAGTTCTCCGATTTCATCCAAAAACAGGGTGGTATTGTTGGCCAGCTCAAATCTTCCTAATTTCCTTGCTACTGCACCTGTAAAGGCTCCTTTTTCGTGGCCGAACAGCTCGCTCTCTATGAGACCAGCCGGAAGAACGGCACAGTTTACTTTCACCATGGGACGCGCTCTTCGTGGGCTGTTTTCGTGAATGGTTCTTGCAATCAGTTCCTTACCGGTTCCGGTTTCTCCAAGGATCAAAACCGTCGTGTCGGTGCCAGATACCTGCTGAGCGCGGTAAAATACGTATTGCATCGCATCACTTCTGCCGATGATATTCCCAAAGTTATGCTCCAGCTTGATCTCTTCCTGCAGATAGGCACTTTCTGCTTCGAGGCGATCCTTTAGATCTTCTATTTCTGAGAGCCTGCTCTGTAGCAGTTCTTCCATCTGCTTGCGCTCGGTGATATCCTCGGCAATTCCGACAATGCGGACATGGTCCTCGCCAAGTCTAACCGGAAACGAGCGCGAATGTATCCACCGGATACTTCCGTCAGGTCGGATTATTCTATAATCAACGGCGATCTCCCGATTGGCGAACCCTTTCTGGTGTGCATTCAAAACCCGCTCTTTGTCCTGAGGGTGCACGATATCAATGAACAAATCGGGGTTTTTGATTAGACTCCCGTTGTTCAGTCCGAAAATTTGCTCGCAGGCAGGACTTATGTAGACAAAGCCGCTTCGTTCTCGAATCCAGAAAACCTCGCGAATGTTTTCCGCCAATTGCCTGAATTTTTCCTCGCTCTCCCGGAGTATTTCCTCGGCATGTTTTCGCTCGGTTACATCCCGGTCCATACCCCGGTAGCCTAGAAACACCCCATTGGGTCCGTAAAATGGAACCCCGCTGGTTTCAAGAACCACTTCACGGCCGTCTCGATGCAGATTCACATTTATCAGCCCGGAAAATTGCCGTCTATCGGCAGAGATCTCTGCGAAAGCAGCTTCAATCCGATGTGCCTCCTCCTCAGGCATCAACTCGAAGGGAGTACGCCCGATCACTTCCTCCGGTGTGTAACCCAGAATTTTTTGCACTTTCGGGTCGGCATACGTGTACTTCGCATTCGCATCCACCTCCCATATCCAATCCGCTGATGTCTCAACCAGGGCACGGTACCTTTCCTCGCTCTGTTTCAGCGCGTCCTCCACCTTCTTACGCTCTGTGATGTCCTGACAATAGCCTAAAGAAAGTCGATCTGAGATTATGACGACATGCAACGAAACCCAGATTATTTGCCCATCACATTTCTTCACCCGGATCTCGGTTTCCAAATGCCCCGATTTTAGTAGAGTAGCGAATTTGCGCAGGACCTTCTCGCGCTCATCTTCCGGATGGAGGTCCAGGATGTGCATGTTCCTCAGAATACCGGTGTCGTAACCCAAAAGGTCTGTGGCCGCAGGATTAAAATCAATCAACCGGCCTTCTCTATCTGCTACGAAAATGGCCAAAGGTGCCGATTCGACGTAAGAGCGAAACTTGGTCTCGCTCTCCTTTAAAGTTTCCTCCGCTCTCTTGCGCTCACTGATATCTTCTATGAATCCTGAGTAATGAAGCGTTTCTCCATCAGGCCCGAAAATGCGGCGGGAATTGATCGATACCCAGATTTTGGTCTTATCTTTACGATAAAATTCGCATTCATAATTAAGGACTACATCGTTCTGTTCGAGCAGCCGCATATAATCCAGGCGTTGATTCGGGTCTACCCATACCTGATGCGCCGAGTCGGTGATTGTGGCTGTGAGATCCTCGGGTGAGTCGTAGCCAAGAATTTTCGCCAGTGCGGGATTGGAAATTAGGTATTTCCCTTCCGGCGATGTTTCATAAATACCCTCTATGGCGCCTTCGTAAATATTTCGATACTTTTCTTCGGCTTTCTTCAACAACTCCTCGGCCGATTTCCTGCGGCTTCTGTGAATCAGCAGACCGATTATGAGCGAAGACTGTACCAGCAAGACAACGAGAAAACTGATTACAGACCATCTGTAATCGTACCAGACTGACCGGGGGCGATTCACAAAGATACTGCCTTTGGGCAGCCTGCTAGTGTCTGCCCCCCATCGTTCGAGCTGTTTCCAGTCGAACATGGGGACTGAGTTGAAGACAAGTTGCTGATTCTGTTCTGTAAGGTTGATTCTCCCGCTCAGAATGTCGAGGGCCAGATTGCCAGTCCGAGTGCCTCCAAGCTCGTAGCTTTGCAGAGACCCGCCGACCATTCCAAGACCAAGAAGGGTGTCGTAGAGGCAGAAAACAGGAGCATTCGCCGTCATGGCGACCATTCTTCCCACATCTGTCGGGGTAAAGGTTCGACCGGTCTTATCCATTATGACATTCCAATAAATTACTATGCTCTGTGGTGGGAGGTTTGCCACTCGCACAAGTGTTTCTTCGACGGAAAGGTGGGAGGTGTACTCGAACTGCAACTCGCCTTCCCAATGAGAAAAAATACTTCTAGCCTCTCTTTCTGTCTCGGCATCAATCTGGAAGGTTCCGCTGATGAAGAGGACGCGCCTGGTTTCCGGGAATAATTCCAGAGCACGCTTCAGAGTACCCTGCACGTCAAGACCTGCAAATATCTGCAAATGCCCATTTCCAGCATAATCCTGCTTGAATCCTTCTTGCATGATCCAGGAGATCGTGGGGACATGCGGGAAAATATCTTTGGCTTCGTTTCGGAGAAAAAGCGTCGCGGGCGCGTGAATTGTGATGATCAAGTCGAGGCTGATCTCCGCATACTTATGCCGGAGTATGTCCGCCAGGGCTTGCTTGCGCTCGGTGTCCCCTATATGCGGGAGGTCCAGGTACTCGAAAAAAAGATCGCCGTACCTTACACCTGCTTTTTCCATGACCGAAACAAAACCAGGATTGAATTTCCGATAAGAGGGCAGCGAATACCCGTAGGAGTACAACACCAAAATACGTTTGGGGTTGGCAGCAGGTGAGACTTGCGGCTGAGTTTGGGCATGAGAAGGAATAGGAAGCAAGCAAACCACCAGAATCGAGAAATACAGAACAACACCCAAAACTGATCCGCGCAGAGTTCTGATTTTCAGTTCCTCTTTCGTTGAGCGGCGGTCTATCATATCGCTTTCCCATCGATAGGGTATGCTAAACGATCTTAATGATATCTTAATTGACATCCTCTGATTTATAAAGATGCCCTAGTTCTAATCCTTTAAAAAGCAACCTTTGCAGAATCTTCCATTCAGAACGGTCATTTGGTGGCCGATGGAAGTAGCTTAAAGAAGGCGCTGGCCTGCTTCCGTATTTCCTCTGCACCCGTTTTGCAACGAGCGCCAAAGCTATTAGGAATCCGAGGGGAAGGGCCATCCTAGCGAAAAACAGTGCGCCCCAGCCTCCAGAAATCCAAATCTCCCTTATCTGACCGATGAAAAAAGTGGTCACGAAAATGGTTCCGGCCTCACCCAGGGCAGTGGCGAAAAAATAGTTCCAAAAGCGAACCTTCGTTAATCCCGCACAGTAGTTCACGCGCGCGAAGGGCGTCAACATCAGCCGGAGGAAAAAAACGGCTTTGAAGCCATTTTGTTCGATCAGGTCGTCGTAGTCCCTCAGCCTTTCTCCGATAAGGGAATAGACAAACACCCTTCCCAGCCTGCGGGCAGTAAAATAGGCGATCACTGCCCCTGCAAGGGCGCCCAGGAACGCGCAAGTAAAGCCCAGGTAAGGTCCGAACATGGCCACACCGATTGCTACAAAAACCGTCACTGGGACAAAAAGACAGCTACCAATCGCGCAGAACATCACAAGAAGGGCTGGAGCCATTAGACCGGCCTCCCCGATGGTCCTTTGGAACTGATCGGGTTCGAGGTGTGCTTTCATGGGTGCAATCTCCACGAGACCAATCGACATCGCTGCCAAAGCCAGCAGAATGATCGCTTTGATAAGTATGCAGTGACGGCCGATCTTCATTATTTTGCCGTGTTCTGCCATTCAATCATAATTTACATCAAATTGCGGTCACCGCGTCAGGGTGGAGCGTATGACCTTGTCGTCTATCCGTGGTCGCAGCAGAAAAGCATCGGGTTAATGAGTTTCATTTTGATCAGGCTATACTCACATGCCGTTTTGAGGTAACCAACTCGACATATGACACTTCGCCTGAAATTTATTGAGGATTCCTCAAAAAGATAAGAAAAGTATACCACACACTCTGTCCAGACACAAGGCCAAAAAAGTCAGGGATGGAGTGAATGCCTCCATTCAAATCTCCCCGGGAGACTTGCCCACTGAGTGCCCAGATTGTCGAATGAGGCAATGTGGAAGTGAGAAAATAATGTTGGATCGATCAGGTGCGCATAGGTTCAGGAATTCAATCAGAGGAAGGGGAGAAAAGGCGCATTCTGAGAGGATCGCTACCATGCAACGTTCATAGAAACGCGACAGAGAGGGCTTTGAAATCGCGCCACTTATACGGCGTGTTCTTTACGGCGTTGTAGTGAAAGTTGAACCCATCGTACCAGGAGGCATCCCCGCTACCCCAACCCAAAACTGGGAAGGGATCGAAAGGACAGGGACCTTGTGGCCTGGAAAATCAATGGGGGTAAGTAAAAGCGATGGCTGGTGGCGGATGCAGGTTCACCCAAGAAGAGTATGAGGCCTTTTTAGCAAAGCGAGGCCAGAAGCCGAGTTATTAAAATCGGACTCCAAAAAAAGGGGACGTTTCAGAGAACCTCGAGCAAACCGAACCCGAGCGAGAAGGGTTTGAATGCGCTTGCTCTACCTGGGCCACCGGAGTTTCCGGCAATTTGTGCGGACATGTGAGCCCCAAAAGGCGTAAAACGAGACGTATCCACGTATGGGTGGAGGGGAGATCGTTGATTGTGGGGTATCCTGGCGCTTCGATTTTGGAACAATCGGCGCTCCAGCAGCCAAAAAGGGGAATTTTGACCTTCAAGGCACGGGAGGGAGAACTTGAGGAAGATTATCTCGACATCGAAAGCGGCGGAACTCTTGGGGGGTACGAGGGGGACGATTTACCGATACATCGAATTGGGTATCCTCAAAGCATCGAAGCCCAGGGGTGTGCTTAGGATCTCAGAGGATGAAATCAAAAAACTCTTGGAAGTGTCAAAGGTGGAATAGAAGGCAAGACGGAGCAAGAGCGCGTCGACAATTGAACAAAAACGGACAGGATATGAAATATTTGACCGATTTTGTGATGTTGAAGATCAAAGGGGGGAAGTAAAATCATACCATAGCTTGATCGACTTTGGAGATTGGCAAAAGGTCGCGAAGCAGATGGGAAAACACATCAAAGAATACACGATCACGCAAATGGCCAGCGGTGGATGCAGGATGACGCAAGAACAGTATGAGGCCTTCTTATCCAGGCACGATCAGCAGCCGGCTAACCAAAACTAGACTCCAAAAAAAGAGGACGTTTCAGAGGACCTCGCGCAAGCCGACCCGGGTCCCGAAAATGACTTCCAAGAAAAGATCAGGGCATGGAGCGAGGATCAATATCAAGATCGTCCACCTGTCCGCCGTTGTGCCCGACTGTGCCTAAACGTGTGCCCAACCAACCCCGAAAAACCAAAAATTCCCTAACATTTGCCAACGAAAAAAAGAGCCAAAATGCCCTATGCATCGGGCATTTCGGCTCTATGATTGATTCCGCCTGAATGCTATTTTTTGGTTCCTAAGTCCAGTGCGTATGCCATTTTCGCCACTCTCGCACAGAGACTGGTGCTCACACTCTCCGATTTGGCAGTTTTCCGGAATCGCCTGTTCGTTAATGGAGTTATGGAAAAGGAGCTGCAACCTCCCGCCTTCAAGGGTGCTCTGTTCCAAATCTTCCATTAACCTTTTAATCTTATCTCATTGCCGTTCATTTGTGAAGAGATAAGCGCGGAGCCCTTACACTGACAGCCGAGAGCTGATTTTGCGCGGCTTTATGCGACAGTGTACCGGAAGTTCTGCAAATAAATAACCCGGCAAAGCGTGGGGGATGGGGGGACATGCGCCCCCCCACACCCCCCTTCGCCGCTGCGCGGCTCACTGTTGGGTGCGGGGGAAACATTCCCCCGCTCTTTTGGGCTTTAGCAATTTGCAGAATTTCGCGCACACAATCCTTTATGCCTGCCCCCCGGCTTCGTCCACGACGAGGCAGCGGGTCCCGTCCGGTTCCTCCGCGACTCTGAATCCAAACAGGGTGCTCATCCGGGTGAAGCTCCTGCCAAGCAGCAGTTCCATATTTTGGGCCGGGATTTTGAACTTATCGCTCACAAACTGCCTGAAATGCTCCTCGTATGAAAGGAGCCTCAGCACCTCCTGAACGTTTCCTCCATTTGCGCCCCGGCTCAGATCTTCGAACGCGTCAGAAATTACTGCAAACCCGCATCTGGCTTCGTGTTCGGCGATTATCTCCAGCAGCAGGCCGACACCCTTGAAAATGTGTTCCCTCAGCAAAAAAGGCAATTCGACCGTGTCACGGGCGGGGATAGGGTCCCAACACGCCTGAGCCCGGCATTGAAGAGGCCGATCAACGTATATGGAGCACCGGCCGGTTTCGGAAACCAGGAACACACATTCCCTCAGGCCTTCTTTTTCCCTGACCTTGATTCTCTCTTCGGGAAGAACAAAAGGCCCTCCATCGAAAGGAGATCGCGCAGGCTCGCCTTTCCTCAGGGTTACGATCTGATCCCACGGGATTTTGCCGGACTGAAGGAGCAGAAGATCTTCCAGGTGAAGGGTCGGGCTCCCCATCCGGCAGCACTCGCCGCACTGGACGCAGGCGGGCAGAATGGTCCGGCATGCCTCATCGGCAGCCAGCAGCAGGCGCTTCCAGGCAGCGAGCCGATGCGAGCCGTGCATACCCTCCCAACCCGAGACCACTTCCTGAAAAGTCGAGGTCTGCTCGATCTGGTAACGGATGCGCCTGGAGGGGATGAGCGAGGTGGCTTCTTCTTTCAGGAGCGATTCGAGAAAAACGAACCAGTTAGCCTGAAACTGCTCGAGGTCCCAGCCCGAAGGGTGATTTATCGAAAGGTCGGAAAGACGCTCGAATTCTTTTTCCATAAAAATTTGCACCTGTCGAAATCGAGAAAGACAACTGTCGAAGGCGGCGCTGATTTATCTGCCGGTTCGCAATCTTAGCCCATTCAAACAGATTAATAAACCTTCAGCAGACCACTTTTTAGACCAATTTGCGTTCAAACAGCGACAAATAACCCCGAACTGAGCGGGGAAAGTTTCCCCCTCGATCTCCAGGCTCCGCCGGGCGCACGCGCTGTCGCGCGAGGCCGAGCGCTCGGCGCTGTCGGCGGCAAGCCACCGCGCATGCGCGGGGCCGCCGCCGCAGCGCAACATCTCGACGCTCCGCGAGGCGGAGGGGGTGTGGGGGGCAAAGCTCCCCACGCCCTTGACTTGATGCTTTCTTGAACGCAACTCGGTATTAGACAAGATTAAGGAGGGAGCAGGAAGCAGGAAGCTTTTCCTCCCTGCTCCCTGCTCCCCGCTCCCCGCTCCTTGCTCCTCTTCATTCCGATGCAGGATCTGAAAACTGAAGTAACTCAATACCGGTTTTGGGGTCTTTTTTTCGAAAACCTCCAATTCCGCAGATTTCCAGCAGAATCACTTCGCCTATCAGCCATACATCTACGCCTGCCCTGGTACAGCCAACGGTCGCTGTGCCTTCCCGGCCCGTCGCGGCGTGCATGTGCAGATCAGGACGCCCATTCTCATCGGGGAAGAGCGTTCCCACCGCAATGACCTCGTGAATTCCGCCTAATTTGTGCATTATGGGAATAATGTCATCTCCCAGGTTTTCCTCCGGGCCGACGACAAGGCGGCTCGTTGCGCCGGCCCCTCCGACAAACATTACCACTGCGTTCCGGATCGCATGCTCGACGGCAAAATCAACCACTGCATCGGGGAGTCGTTCTCCGGTCTCCAGCTTCAGGGCGAAAATACGTCCGATGGTTCCTTCGCTATACTGCATAATGCGCCACTTCCCTTTTTGCGATTCAGGAAAGACCGTCCAAGGCCGGGGCAAAAAAAAATCCCGGGCAATCAAAACCCGGGATTTTACATTCTTCCTCACATTCCAAGGCAGGATTAAATGCCACTCAAGGCGCTCAAGAGTTCCGGTCTTGTGAGAAGGCCACACTGGTGGTGCTGCGGATCATGCCGTGCGCATCATGCGACGCTCCCGGCGTTGGATGCGTTTTATCGCTTTTTTCTTCTTGATGCGCCTGCGCTCTCCTTTGGAGAGATAGTAATTGTGGCGGCGCAAGACCGGTTGAACGTTTTTCTGAAAATCTTTGCGGAGCTTGCGAATCTTTTTCTCTATGTTTTCCCTCGGTTCAGCCTCCGTGCTCACCAATAAATTTCACCTGCCTTTCAGAATGGCCTCATCCGGGAGGCAATAAAATAATCCGGCCGGCGCATAGCTTCACCTGACCAGAAGAAAGTAAATTTATATCAGAGCATAGATTAAATCAAGCAAAATAGCCCTGCGCAAGAGCATTTTACTGCGACGCAAGATCGTAGTGCGAGAAGTGCATAGTGAAGGTTGCCCGCCCCTGGGTTGACGACCGAAGGGCCGTTGAGTAGCCAAACATCTTCGAGAGCGGCACGACCGCCTCTATCACCTGGATCGCCTTTCGCCCCGTTATGCTTTCGATCCTTCCTTTCCTCATATTTATGTCGCCCAGTACTTCCCCGAGAAATTCGTCGGGCGTGAGGATTTCGACCGACATGTAAGGTTCGAGCAATATCGGCGCGCCCTGCTCGAAACCGGTTCTGAAAGCCATCGAGGCAGCCACCCGGAAGGCAAGTTCACTCGATGCCGCTTCATGGAACGTCCCCGTGAAAACGCTCGTCTCGACGTCCACGACAGGATAGCCCGAAATAGTCCCGCTGGTCAGAGCATCCTGTATCCCTTGCTGGATTGCAGGGAAAAACATCTCCGGAATGGATTCGTCGCGCACCTTGTTCACGACTCTATTGCCAAGTCCCCGTTGCCGTGGAGCCAACTGTAGCTCGACCACCGCAAAATGCCTGGTCCCCCCGATCTCCCGGTCGAATACCCCGACAGCCTCTATCGTATGGCTGATGGTTTCGCGATAGACAACCTGCGGCTTTCCAGCGTTCACAAGGACATGGTAATCCCTTTCGAGCCTGTTCAGGACGATTTCCAGGTGCAGCTCGCCCATGCCGCTGACGATCATCTGACCCGTATCTGCGCTTTCGACGAACCGGAAGGTAGGGTCCTCTTCGGAAAGCTTTGCCAGGCTGTCGAAGAGTTTTTCCTGGTCTGCCCTGGTCTGTGCTTCGACCGATATTGAGATTACCGGCTCGTAAACTTCTACGGGCTCGAGCAGCACAGGCCGATCCGGATCGCAGATGGAATCGCCGGTGGTAGCCGTTTTCAGCCCGAGCACCGCAACCAGGTTGCCGGCCCCCGATCTTTCGATTCGTTCCCGTTTGTTTGCGTGCATCTGAAATATGCGGGATACTTTCTCGCGAGCGCCTTTTGAAACGTTCAATACGTCGGCGCCAACCCGGAGCACCCCTGAGTAAATCCGCAGATAGGTCAGCTTGCGGCCCTGGTCCATGAATATTTTGAACACAAGCGCCGCCAGGGGTTCCCGATCATCGGACTTGCGCTGCTCGACAGCACCGGTCTGGGGATTGGTGCCTTCGATCGCCGGTACATCGAGCGGCGAGGGGAGGAAATCGACGATTGCGTCCAAAAGCGGCTGCACGCCTTTGTTTTTCAAGCAACTGCCGCAAAGCACCGGAACGGCTTTAAGCGCAAGCGTCAGACGCCTTATCACCGGATCGAGCTGCGCTGCGGTAATCTCATCGCCTCCAAGGTAGCGCTCCATCAGCTCGTCATCGAATTCGCCGAGCTTGGCGACCAGATGTTCCCTGGCCTCGTTTGCCGCAGGGGCAAGAGCAGGGTCGAGCTCCTCGATTCTGAATTCCTCTCCCAAGGTCTCATCGAGCCAGATTATCTGTTTCATTGACACCAGGTCGATTACGCCCCTGAAGTCCGATTCGAATCCCAGGGGTAACTGGATGGGCAGCGGGACGGTTTTGAACTTGTCCGCGATCTGGCTCACGGTGTTATTGAAATCGGCCCCTATTCGGTCCATTTTGTTCACAAAAGCTATCTTGGGTACGTGATGGCGGTCGGCCTGATGCCAGACGGTCTCCGACTGCGGCTCGACCCCATCGACTCCCGAAAATACGGCTATCGCCCCATCCAGGACTCTTAGCGAACGTCCGACTTCGATTGTGAAATCAACATGACCGGGCGTATCTATCAGGTGGATTTCATGGCCGCGCCACTCGCAGGTCGTAACGGCGGAAGTAATCGTGATGCCCCGCTCCTGCTCCTGTTCCATCCAGTCCATCACGGCGGTGCCATTGTGCACTTCGCCCATCCTGTGAGAACGGCCGGTATAGAACAGGATGCGTTCGGTGAGTGTGGTCTTTCCCGCGTCTATGTGCGCTATTATTCCGATATTTCTATATAGTTTCAAATGCTTGGGGTCGGACATAAACTCCACTTTCCCGGGTGGATTTGAAGATCATCCGCATCTAATTTTAAACAAGCGCGTAAGTTTAGGGAATCGGGCCATATATGTCAAGCGCGCTACCGGCACGCTGCGGGAGCCCAAGGGCGGGTGAAGGGGTGAACAGGGAGATTACTTACCTCCCTGGCCGCAAATTGCCATCGCAAATCATCAGCCGGCGGCTGACCCAGGAATCCGGTGTAATCACAGGGACTTGAAGAGAAGATTAGAGAAATAACGCAATATCATGATTTGCTGCATAAGAACGAGATTGCGCGAAAAACGATCACTAAAACGATTCAGTTCAGACTAAGGCTGGACAGGCTCAGCTTAATTGGTCCGAATCAGGCACTATCTTCCGGATATAACTCTCTGCATCCATTAATCAGGCTATTTGCCAGATAATCCGGTCTAATCGCATATAATCCCGGATAACCCGGTTTGATTTTTCCAGACTGAACTGTTAAAACCCCCTCTGTCCTATCACTCTTCCGGGTATCGTGAGGGCCATAGGAGCCTCTTTGAAAAATGTGAGGAGAAACCAGTATGGCGCCTGATTCAAGCCTCCACAGGCACCATGCGGCGGGATCCGAAGCAGGGCTTCCCAGTTTAGTGAAGATCGCTGCTTTACTTCTACTTTCCCTGTTTATTTTCCACTTCCCAGTTCAGGCAGGGGCAGAGAGCACGGAAATTCCCGGTCCGCTGGCAGCGCTGATGTTGCCCGGCGACGCACCGAAAAAGGATATTTCCTCAACGCCTCTCACCCGGCCCACTCCTACTGATGTTACTATAGGGACCCCCGCGGTGCTGTGGAGAAACAGAATCCAGATACCCCTACATGAACCACTTGTTGAGAAATACATCCGTTTCTATCAGGGAGAAGGCCGAAATACTTTTTCGGACGCGATGGAAAAGGCAAAGACATGTCTCCCTCGAATGACCGAGATTCTGGAGAGCCAGGGAGTACCGGCTGAAATGGTTTCCATTGTGTTTGTTGAGAGCCGTTTCGAAAAGAATGCGTCAAATCGAGGTGCGGGTGGTTATTGGCAGATGATGGCGGCAACAGCGAGGAACATGGGATTGCGTGTCGACCGGTGGGTGGATGAGAGACGAGACCCCATCAAGTCGACCAAAGCTGCCGCCAAATACCTGAAAACACTTTACGAACAGTACGACTCATGGTTGTTGGCCCTTGCCGCATACAATGCGGGAACCAGGCCGATTAATTGCGTGGCGAGAAAGTGCCGCGTAAAGGACGGGGAGCTTTATGGGCGAAGTATGCCCGCGTATTCGGCAGTTTATATTTCAAAAGTGCTGGCCGCGATCCATATAATACGCGAGCCGGAAAAGTACGGGTTTGAGGATCCCAACTTTTGCAGGCCTACGGACTTCGATCCGGTTTTGATCAATACGCCTCTGCAACTCGAAGAGGTGGCACAATGGATCGATGTACCCGTCAGTCGTTTACAGGAACTCAATCCGTCGCTGCGACAGGATGCGATGCCCCCCGGTTCCGGATTTGCACTGCGTTTGCCTCAGGGTTCCAGAGAAAAGTTCGACCTCGCCTACGAGGTCTATACCCGAAGGTAAGCCTCTAAAAAGGGGACTTTGGCGCCTCACGAAACAATCTTCACAACATGGATAAATTGCCCGCATGAGTCTTAGGATGGTGGCTGTCGAGCTTTATCGGGTCATGAAAAAGATCGATGAGCTCGAAAAGGAGCTGGAGAGTCTGGAGGCCGGGTCACAGCAAAGACTGGAAATCGAGAGGGACCTCAGAGAAGCCAGGGTCCAAAAGGACCGGCTGAAAAAAATGATCGAGGGTGCCAAAAACGATTAGCCGACCATGACCGGCAACCAAGATTTTCGATGCCACAGAAAGATTAAAGGCCCTCTACCCCTTGGAGGGCCTTTTCTTTTGGGTTGCCACAATTTACGCTGGCAATCTCATTAAATGCCGGTTTCTTCGGTAAAACTCACTTCGAAAACATCCAGGTCTCTTCCGATTCTAATGGACTGAAATTCTTTGCGAGCCTCTTCTTCGAGTGTTACGAGTTCGCTGTTTTCATACCTGGGGCTTATATGAACGAGGACCGCCCTGGCGGCGCCGGATTTCCTGGCAATGCCCGCTGCTTCGGCAACCGTCATGTGGCCTTTTACATCGGCGTGTTCGGAGTGTTCGGAGAGAAACATGCCTTCCAGAAAGGCCAGGTCTGCTTTTTTGCACAGAGAATAGACGCCGGGGGCGGGCCTGGTGTCCACCACGAAGGCGATATGCCTGCCCCTTCTGGCAGGCCCCAGCACATCGGAGGGTTGCACTGTCCTCGCTGAGGCAGTCTTCACGCTTTCGCCTCTTTGGAGCTTCCCCCAGAGCGGCCCCATCGGTATTCCAAGGGTCTGTGCCCGCGCGGGGTTGAATTTCCCCGGCCTGTCCAGCTCCTCGAACCTGTATCCAAGGCAAAACCGGGTATGTTTGACCGGTTGCCACAGAATCCTGGCCTGGCCGTCCCGGTATGCCACATCAGTCTTATCTGAGGACCATTCGGTGATGTTTATCGGGAAGTTGACCTTGAACTCAAGGGTCTTTTGACACTGGGTGACGAATTCCCGCGTTCCGGGGGGACCGATGATTGTAAGAGGGTCCGGGTCCTCCATCTGGGCCCGGAGCATAATCATACCGGGAATCCCCAGGCAGTGGTCGGCATGCAGGTGGGTTACGGCGATCAGCTTCAGCCCACGCACTCCGAGCCGCGCCCTTTTCCAGTTGATCTGCGTGCCCTCCCCGGCATCGAAGAGATATATAAGGCCATTGAGCCTTACCGCCATGGAAGAAAGCATCCTATAGGGCATCGGCATCATACCGCCGGTCCCGATCAATACGCATTCCAATTCGCGGTCCTTATCGCCAGCCTGAGTCAGGGTAGAGCGGTCGATCTTGCTTCGTTTTGCCGTAATCGTTCCGGCACCCTGATTTGAGTTTCAAACGGTCCCCCCGCATGCAACCGGCAGTGCCGGCCCGACAAACATTTCCAGTCCACCCCGAGCAACCAGGATGCCGAAGATACAAATTTATTCCGAAACATCGCGCGTGTCCACGGAAAGAGCCCCCTAAAGCAAGACTTAGTAACAAATAATTCGCCATTCAAGCAACGCCTCAAGGTCGAGCAAATAAAGAGAAGGCGGGCTCCGAGGGGTATCTAACGAAGAAAATCGGCGAACGGAGGCGTTTTGATGGAATTTTTTCCTCCTGTAAAGTATCATTGAATCACACTGGATTAGAAACCCCACTTAGAAGGGAGCACAGAAATGGCCGATGAAAACGCGGTTTGCAGCGGTTACGAAAAAATGCCGGTCAGTCGGCTCGAGCCTGGAGAGATGGGAGTTCTACTGGCTCGGGCCGGCGCAGGCAAAACAGCCTGCCTCACTCATCTTGCTCTGGGATACCTCCTCGACAGGGAGCCTGTTCTTCATGTTTGCGTCGATGTGGTCCCGGACAAAATAAAGCTCTGGTACCACAGGCTGCTCAAAGATATCTTCTCGAATCAGCCCGAATGTGCGGTTAACGACCTACAGCACTCTATCGAACCGCTCAGGTTTATAATGTCATTCCTCAACCAGACATTCAGTCCGGAAAAGTTGGAGACAAGCATCGATAATCTCAAGCAACAGGCTAAGTTTGTGCCTGCGCTCATCATTCTGGACGGCCTGGACTTTGGCCGTGCCCGTGCACTTTTCGAAAAGATAGGCGGTATCGCCCGAAGGCACTCGGCATCGGTCTGGGTCTCAGCCAGATCTCATCGCCATATACCGGATGTAAATGAAAGAGGCATCCCCTACCCCATCGACGCCATGGACGATCTGTTCAGCTCCGTTTTCATCCTCGAGCCGGAAAGCGACGGTATCAGCCTGAAGGCGTTGAAGGAAAAAGGCCATTATAATCCGGCTGCGGATTCGGGGTTTTTACTTGATCCCAATACGTTTCTGTTGCTGAAAAAATCCCACCTCGCGAAGCGTGGAGATCGATGAGGTTTGCTATTCTTTGATGCATGACGATCTGGTCACCAGTCTGACGCGACAGGTAAAAGAGGAGGTAATAGAGAACTACCTGCTGGAGCGTCGTTTGATAGAGCTTCAAATCGAACACCTCAACACACAGGCTGCTGAAATCCGGAGTCTGGCCTGGGCGGTCGGCCTGCGGCTGGCAAGGCTTTCAGGTCTCATGATTCAGCCGGACATGCTAAGCCGGCTCCAGAAACTCCTTGGAATCAGGCCGTGCTACTTCTGGACTTCCTGTCTCAATGTGAAATTCAAACGGACAGTGCGGCTGATCAGGGTGAGGGCGCTGACCCAAAAAGCAAAATTCCGTAAGGTGGTCCTCGAATCCTACTCCCGCCTTTTTTATTGGATGATACAATATAAGGAGCGGTACGAAGAACTCGCAAACGAGTGCTCGGCAGTCAACAGGAATATCAATACCTTCCAGAAGAATTTCGACCTGCTTTCGATACTCAACTTCCTCAGGAATCTGGACATGCGCGGGATCGAAAGAAAGAAGATCCTGGGGGAAAACTTTACAGCGATGGAAATGGCCGAGTTGGACAAAAATCTCTATATCAGCCCTGTATCGATGGAAAAACTCGAAGCCTCCGCCCCTCTGGATCTCCCTGAGCCCGGTGCAATCCGGGGGGAGTTCACCAACCTCGCCGAGGAAATATTTCAGCGTTACCGGGAGGAGGTGAAAAAACTCCTCAGGTAATTCTCCACACCCGCCGTCACGCTCCAACTGAAAAACCCGATTTCCGATTTGACGCTCCGCCCTTTTCGGTATATCTCTCCAGCTTGCGGTTTGGGGGCTCAACAGTTAAACTCAAAGGTAAGGCGCTTTTTGCCTGGATAAAGCCGAAGCGCTCACGGCGGTGACAATTGTTGTTATCGCCCTCGGTACGACATATCTTCGGAGAGCCAAAATCGACCACTCAATGATTCGGTTTTTGGAGGAGAGTTGGTAAGAATAGCCACTCGGAAGAGGTTCTGGATTGCCGCTGTCTTCGGCATGACCGTTCTCTTCTATACCGTCAAGCAGGCCAACCTTCACAAGTTTGCGCAACATCTGGGCGACATAAGCCCTTTTTGGGCCGTTGCCGTGGCGGCGTCGGCTTTTTTAAGCTATGCATGCGTTGCAGGAGTTCTTGACAAACTGCTTAGAGGAATAGGTCTGCCTATCTCCTTTGGGTCCTGTTTCAAGATTTCGCTGTTGTCCTGCACTATCAACTACCTGATGTCAGTAGCCGGACTGAGCGGGGTGGCTGCAAAGGTCTACCTGCTCTCTCGCGAGAAAATCCCGCCAAGCAACACTCTCTCGGTGTCGATCATACACGGCTTTCTCACAAACACTATCGCGGTCCTGTTCATCTACCTGGGATTTTTCTATCTCTACAGCCGGCACCAGATAACCGACCGCAACGAGGAAGTGTTCGGCGTTCTGGTCCTGCTCATTGCTTTCCTGCTGACCTGGCTAACCATCCAGACAATCATTCATGAGGCTTTCCGAAAGAAGCTGTGGCAAATCGCCCTCAACCTAGTGATTGCCCTTTGCGCAAGGATTCGTAGGCCGCACTGGATCCGGCGTGAGAGAGCAGAGGCTTTTTTTGAAAACTTCAATGCGAGCCTGAACATGATCATGAAGAACCGGGGAGTGCTGCTGTTCCCGGCATCCCTTGCCCTTCTCGACTGGCTGTTTATGTTCCTTTGCCTGAAGTTTTCGTTTATCGCGATACACTACCCCGTAAGCAATCAAGTTTTGATGGTGGGATTTTCCGTTGGTCTTTTCATGAGCCTGTTTTCGCTTACCCCTGCATCGATCGGGCTCGTGGAAGGCTCGATGGCGTGGTCGTTCTACCTGATGGACCTCGATTACGAGTTTTGTCTAATGGCGATCCTCATCTACCGGATAACCTACTATTTCGCCCCTATCGCAGTGAGCATTTTCTTTTTCAAACGATTCTTCCCGCCGTCCGACCTTGCCGAGCCAGGCAAGAAACATAAAAAAGCATAGCAGCTCCGGCTTTCCGGCCTGCATCGTCTCTACTTCACCTACAAGGCCCTGACTTTTCGAACAAAACATCGTAGTCTGTTCCTGGAAGGCCAGTACCTCCCCTTGCCCGGTTACGGGGAAAGAAAGGACAATGTCGTTTCTTTTGCAAGACGCAAAGACGATCGATGGGCGCTGGTCGCAGTGCCCGGGCTGGTGGCGAAGATGGCCTCTCCCGGTGAGCATCCCCTTGGGAAAAAAGTGGGGGGGAAAGCCTGCTAAACAGTTATAATCCGCAGATTACGCAGATGGCCGCAGATGGTGGAACAGTGCCCAGGTGAGCTCGAGGCCCCTGCACGGCCTTCATTACCGGTAATACCAATTGCGTCCAAGATGGTGCCGATGAATGACAAAGAAAGTGCGAGTTGCCCCCAACTTAGACATTGCAGGGCCATTTAGGAGCGGCGCTGCCTCACACGCTTGCGCGTGTGGCAGAAATCCCGGGGGCGCGGGGGAAAGTCCCCCGCTCTTTTATTTAGTTCAATCTTGAACGCAACTCCGTATTACAGGGGAGATCAGACTTGAAAACTGCCATGGATAAGCCGGTCGATACTGGTCCTTCGCCGGGGGATAAGGCCGAAGCGGTCCTGCACAAGGTTAAATTTGAGGTCTTCGGCGAAGAGATGCTCGAAAAGCAGGTCAAATCCAGCGGCAGCAGCGGCAGGGTTTACCTGCCTTCAGACTGGGTCGGCTGCCGGGTGAAGGTGATAAAAACAGGTTGTGGCGGGACGGGCTCAGGCTATGAAGACTGAAGCGGGGAGGGGGCGATTGCCACCGGACGGTTTATACATCCCTCGAAGATGCCTGATCGACCCAGCCACACCATGGCGTGTGTGGCTGGGTTAGGATCGTCGCCCGAATATATAGCTGATATCGCCTTTTAACGAATACCATTTAGTTGGGAATCACGGAGCTGTCACGGGGTTGGAACTGCTGGAGCTTCCATTCCCCATAGCGTTTGTCACATACACCTGAAATGTATAGTTGTCCCCGCTCGTTAATCCCTTCACTGTTATCGGCGTGGATTTGCCTGTTGCCTTGATCTTGCTGTTCGAAGGCGATGTCACGGTGTAGCCGGTAATAACGCTGCCGTTGTCTGCCGGCGCAGTAAAGGTCACTACGACCGACCCCTTGCTCGTGCCCGCAGTTGCGGTCACATTCGAGGGTTCGCCGGGGACCGTAGCCGGGGTTACGGACTTGGAAGGCTTTGATGTACTCGTGCTAACCGCGTTGGCCGCCGCTACGGTGAATGTATAGGGAGTTCCGTTTTGTAGGTTTTCCACTGTTATGGGGCTGGCTGTCCCCGTGCCTGTAAAGCCGCCGGGAGTAGACGTCACGGTATAGCTGATCGAGCCGCCGGTTGTTGACTTTGGCTCGGTGAATTTCACCGTAACCTCGGCGTTTCCGGCAGTTAAGGATGTTATTGTCGGCTTTCCGGGGCTCGCCAAGGTCGTTATCTTATTGTAAGGCTTCGACGACGCACTTGTCAACCCCATCGCGTTGGTCGCCGTTACGGTGAATGTGTAGGCAGTACCGTTTTGCAGGTTTCCGACGGTTATGGGGCTGGTTGTTCCCGTGCCTGGCAGGCCGCCGGGAATGGATGTCACGGTGTAGCCTGTTATCGCGCTCCCGCCGGCTGAAGTGGGGGCAGTGAAGTTCACCGTCGCCTGGCCGGCGCCGCTTGCGTTTGCCGTCACACCTGTAAGGGCGCCCGGCAATGCTGCCGCCTTCGTCATGATCAGCATAGAATAGGTGCCGGAACCGCCCGTCCCTACCATGACTGTCTTGCCTGCGTCCATTACCCAGTTGACGTCTGAACAATTACTCGAGTTGGCGGCGCAGGTTACCACCCCGGCTGGTGAAATAACCAGTTCCCCATATCCGCTCTCGGTTGAGCCGTCACTGTAGACGCCGGATTCTGTTCCCGATCCATCAGGGTTGATTTGGAGACGCATTCTTTTCCACGTCCCGTCTGAGGACAATTGATTCCCTGCCCAGAGGCCGGCAAGGTCGGCCAGGGAGTATGAAGAAGCTTCCTTGGTGAAAAGAATAATCGAAGCATCTCCACCGGATTGCGTTGCCGTCCCGGCCATAGTAGTCAGGCCCTTGTCCATAAAAGCCTCCAGGGAGTTCGCACAACTGCCGGAGGTGCAGGTCACCACCCCCTCCGATGAAAGTGACAGAACACCGGTTCCGCTGCTTGTTTTGCCATTGCTGTTGCTGCTGGAGGTTTTGTAATCTCCGCTGCTATTGATCGTGGCGTTGGCCTCGGTCCAGCCGGGGTCGTTCGGTCCTGGATCCAGGTAATGGAAGCGCCAGGTGCCTGCTATATCGGACGTCGAGTATGGAGTTGTGGCCTGAAGCGAGCCGGTTGAGAGAACGGTAGTGCCATCGGCCAAGGTTGCCGTGCACGTGATGAAAGTGTTGTCCATACTGCCATAACAAACCATATTGGGAAAAGGATTCAGAGTATTGCCTGCGACAGTGGAGACGATGGGGACCATGCCATATGGGAAAAGAAAATTGGCGCCCGTAACGGAAACGTTATTATTGCCATCGCTGTCGTCACAGGCACTGGTGAATGCTCCATTCTCGTCTAGCTGCTCTGAGCATCTATTCCAATAGGGAGCATCAGCGCCCGCGTATATAAAGTTGAGGTTCCACGTGCCGGCCCAGGCCGCAAATAAGCCTGCCGCAGGGATTACGCTATTGGAAGCAGATGACGCCGGACTGGTGTTTTGATACGCGTCGGTCGCCGTCACCGTGAATGTATAGGAAACACCGTTGGTTAGGCCTGTCACGACTATCGGGCTGCCTGAGCCCTGAGCCGTTGGCGCGCTGCTGTCGCTTCCTGCACCCGTAACGGTGAAGGTGAATGGGATTGCCGTGTTGAATGAAGCCGGGACGTTGAAGCTTACCGCTGCCTGGGCGTTGCCGGGCGCCGCCTGCACGTTTGTCGGTGCGCTCAGTCCGATTGGTCCCGAAACGTCTACGCAATAGATGCCGTAGTCGATTTCTGTATCCGCACCCGTATAGGTGAAGCAGTTAATGGCGTATGGGTCGGACGAAGCTTCATCACTGAGGCCTGCCAGAGCCGGACTCGTGAGTGCCATACAAAACATCAACACCCAAAACGAAACCAACAGCAGAAACTTGCTTTTCAAGGAAAACTCCTTTAGCAATGTATTGGGGCTGTTGAATTAAAACGCCGATTGAAACTGACCGCATCCATTTCAAGCTGCGGCACAAAGCGCTTGCACTTCAAAGTTGATGGGCGTGACGGCAACACAAAAGGAACCGGGCGGAGCATCCTCGTCGGCGCCTTGCACTGCATCAGTGAATCTGTATAAGACTTACTATAAGTTACGCGAATACATTACTTACCTCGGGACGGTACAAGCCTTGCCAGGGTACAAGCTTGTAACGGTACAAATATCACTGCTGGATATGGTGTCAAGAAGTAATTAAAGGGGGAAGAAATGGGTAGTCGATATACCCACTGCAGCGCCAAAAACGTTTAGCAGTCTAATTATGCATTAAAAATATACTTAGAGAGAATGCATGATTATTGTTTGTCGAAACTTTGGACGGATTGAGAAGTGCAAAAATCTGTCACTGAAGTTTCTTCTAGTAAGAAAAAACTCATCGAAATTAGTTAAAAAATATAAACCTCCTAAAAAGGACTGCGCTTAACCCTTGGCAGAGTTGATCTTTGCTCAGCATTCTTTATTTGGTTTCTTGGAACGGCGGTAAGCCTGGATTTCTAATTTGATTTCTTTGTCGGCGGATTTCTTTGCCGATTTTTTACTTCGGGTTTATGTCCCGTTCCGCCCTCCGCCCTTCACTCTTCACCATTCAATATTCACTATCAATGATCAGTTTTCCGCCTTCCCGCTCCTTGCTCCCTGCTCCGTCTATGCGCCTTTCAGTCTTCGTGCTCCCTGCTTCCCGCTCCCTTCTCCTCAGCGGTCTAAAGAACTCCCGGATCTCCTGCGCGAGGACTTCGGAATGCTCGAGTGCGGCGAAGTGGCCGCCCTTAGGCATGACGGTCCACCGTTTGATATTGGTGTAAAGGCGCTGTGCCACCGAACGAGGAGGGCGAATGATCTCGTGCGGAAACTCGACGTAGCCCGCCGGAACTGTGATTTTGGCGTCCTTGGGGACCGGCCAGGCGCCGTGCCTGAGTGCGTAGTAGGGCCAGAAGGAAGACCCGATGGCGCCGGTGACCCAATAGAGAGTGATGTTGGTCAGCATTTCGTCCAGGCTTACGGCGCTGTCAGGCTCGCCGCTGTTATCCGTCCAGGCGCGGAATTTTTCCACGATCCATGCCGCCAGGCCGACCGGGGAATCCGTCAACCCAAAGGAAAGCGTAGTTGGTTTCGTGCCCTGGATCCACTGATACCCGGTCTCCTCTCTGAGCCATTTGTCCAGTTGCTCGAGAAATACCTTCTCCTCATGGGTCGGGTTCTCGATCATCTTCGGACTGATGCGCATTGCAAGCATATTGAGGTGAATTCCAGTCAAGCGCTCCGCAAACTGGTAACCCAGGCGCGATGTGACAAACGCCCCCCAGTCGCCCCCCTGCGCGCCGAAGCGCTCGTAGCCCAGTACGTCGGTCATCAGCGCGGCAAGGGCCTCCGCGATTTCCTCAACGCTGAAGCGCTTCTGCCCGGGTCGGAAAGACAGCGTGTAGCCAGGCAGCGAGGGCGCCACCACCGTGAAGGCGTCGGCCGGATCGCCCCCGTAGCGCACCGGGTCGGTGAGCATGGGAATGAGCTTGTGGAACTCCACCACCGAGCCCGGCCAGCCGTGGGACAGCAGCAGCGGCATCGAGTCGGGGCCTTTGCCTTGCTCGTGGATAAAGTGCACCTCGATGCCTGCCAGGGGCACGCTGAACTGGCGGAAGCAATTGAGCATCGCCTCTTGGGCACGCCAGTCAAACCCATTGCGCCAGTATTCGATCAGCCGCTGCATGTAGGCAACGCTGGCGCCGGTCGTCCACGGCTCGACGGGCGGCTCATCTGGCAGGCGCACGCGCGCCAGCCTCTCCTGGAGGTCCTGGAGCGTGCTATCGGGAACGCTCAGTTGGAACGGCGTCGGTTTTAGTTGAGTCATATTTGAAAAGATAAGCCGGACCGCATGCGGTCCGGCTAAAGCCTATATGTTGGTGAATGGGCGGTGGGACCGCCAGCCAAGACCTCGACGCTATCCCTGACCTGTCCATGACCAGAGGTGGGTGGCAGAGGCAAATCTCCGCTAATTAATACTGAAGGACTTAGCAAACTTCAGCTTTCCTTCAGGATCGTTTGACGGCACATGCTCCCGGCTCTTGAGCCGGCTGTCGTCATCGATACACTTGCGTATTTCCCCGGCGCTGACCCGGTTGGGGTCAGCCAGTTCATTCATGGGACAAAGATGCCTTCGCCCCGCCTTATCTTTTGCCCAAATCAACGTATCAGGTTTCATAATTTAACACCTCCCAAGTAACCTTCAACACTCTTTTAATAATCATTATCGCATCGAATGACATAGGGAGGCTCACCATATTTTTCCCGGAAAAATTTGAAAGCTTTTTCTGCTCACTGATCACTGTGCGTCCTCACAAAGGATCGGACGCGAACTTGAAGCGTCCAATACGGGTCGGAATCGTAAACGCGAATCCGAGCGAAGTGAGGGTTCACTATTCACTCATCACGAAGCCATGCGGGGGGCTGGCGGTCCCACCGCCCCTGGCACATCTGTTCATAGCCTCCACCCGGAAACCTGGATAAACGTGGGAGACTTTCACTTTATGATAGATTGACAGTTTCCGGGTCGGAGAGGAGGGATTTTTCGTCCTGGCGCGTACAGTTTGGTGCCTCGCCATTTCCGGATTGCCCAGCGCCGCACCGAAAGGTGCTAGGAAATCGAGGGCTTGCGCGGAGGCGTACATGGGTACGCCGCACAAGGAAGCCCGAAGATTGACACAGCAAGGGCGGAAAAGCACCCTTTCCGGACGGAAATTTATTAGCCCTGTTTCAGCGCCTCCCTGCAAAGCAAAAAGTTGACCGCCTTCACGGTCAACACCACCTCACGGTTCTGGTTGAGCACCTCGACGAACGACCGGATGACGCCCCGATCAGGTTTGGAATTGGACCGGTTGGCTTCCAGAACGGTAACGCGGATCGAAAGTTCATCGCCGGGGCGCACCGGCCGGATCCAGCGCAGTTCGTCGATGCCTGGAGAGCCCATGCTCGCCGTCCCCGGGAGATAATGGTCCACGATAAGGCGCATCATCATGGCGGCTGTATGCCAACCGCTGGCAATCAAACCTCCGTAAAAGCTTTTTTTCGCAGCTTCAGGATCGGTGTGAAAGACTTGCGGGTCGAAGCGGCGCGCGAAGTCGATGATATCGGCCTCTTCGACGGTGATGGAACCGAACTCGCTCACGGAACCAACTACATAGTCCTCAAGGCAGAGATCCTCTTTTGGGGTGGTATCTGTCGAATGGCTCATACGCTCCTCGTATAACTAATTCATTCATCGCTCATCACTTCTCGTCTATCCCCAGAAATCTCCGTTTTTTTTCTTCAGCTCGATGTAGCTGATCCTGCCCCGTTCATTGACAAAGGAACTGAGCAGCCAGCTCACGATGCTGATTATGAGAGAGCCAAAAACCGCCGACCAGAACCCGTGGACGTAAAAGCCCGAAACTACCCCGGAAACCATCTTCAAAAGAAAGGCGTTTATAATGAATGTAAAAAGGCCCAGGGTGAGGATGTTGATCGGAAGCGTAATGACGATCAGTATAGGTCTGAACAGGGCATTCAGTATGCCGAGGACCAACGCGGCGAAAAGAGCCGAAGAGAAGCTCGACACGTATATACCGTCGACCAGGTAGGAAGTGAGAATAATTGAAATCGTTAAAAGCAGCCATCTTATCAAAAGACCTTTCAACTTTTATCCTCCTGGTTAAGGTTTTTTGTTCACGCGGAGACGCGGAGACGCGGAGCAGGGGGGTTGATAGTTATTGACGACTCTGTGGAGGCCTTCCCTCATGGTCGCGGCGCCAAAATTGATCAGCAATCCCACCGGCAGGTTGAGGAGCCGGATGTAGGTCAAAATCTGTTTTGAGTGAACTGGAGCCAGGGTCGAAACTGACTTCAGCTCTACAACCACGCATCCCTCGACCAGCAGGTCTACACGAAAAGCATCCTCGAACCGTAAGCCATCAAACTCGAAGGAAACCGGCTTTTGTCTCTCTACCATCAACCCCCGTCGCTCTAGTTCTCGGACCAAGACAAGCTCATAGACCGACTCCAGTAAACCCGGACCGAGCCGCGTATGCAGCTTGAAAACCGCATCCACCACCTGACCGGTAATTCCGTCGATTTCCAGGCTCTTCTCCATGCTCATTTCTCTGTGTTCTCCGCGTCTCCGCGTGAGACACCTATCGTTCATTTAAGCATGATAGCTTTCTCCGGGCAGATCTCCTGGCAACAAAAACACGTGATGCAAATATCAGGATTAACACTCGGGAGGCGCTCACCCATAGAGAGGGCCGAAACCGGACATTGATCGACACAGGTCCCACAGCCTGTACACAGGTCCGGGTCTGCCTGGGGGCGCAGGACCGTGCGGCTGTGAAGCACAGCCTGTACGGCTTCGTTACGGATAATCGCTTCGCCGCCCAGCGGCGGAAGCTTGAAATCGGGTATTGGTTTAAGCTCCCCTATGACTTCGATCCCTTTGATATCGTAATCCCCAAGGCCAAGTTCCCTGGCTCTTTGCAGGAACCTCAACCGGGCCGGGTCGCAACCCATCATCGTCGCCATCACTGAGTCCAGCGCGACGGCGTTATCGGAAGCCAGAACCAGGCCTATCTCTCTTAGCTCCGGCGAGGCCGGCCCATTTCCCTCCATCCCCACTACGGCATCCACAAGGAAAAGGTCCGGCACCCGAAGCCGGAAGACGTCGACAAGCATTTCATGAAACCGCTCGGGCGTGCCGGCCGCCTTGTGGAGCATCGCTTTCTGGGCGCCGGGCAAAATGCCGTAGCTGTTTTTGATTGCTCCCGTCATGACGGTCAGGCCATGGGTCTTGAACTTGGGAAGACTGATAATGATGTCGGCTTCCAAAACCATACGGGAAACACTCACCACCGGCATAAAATCGGGATTGAAATCGACCTTGAATGAATCGGTCCCTATGTTTCGATAGTAACCCCCGGATGCTTCCATCAGGTCCGTTTTTGCAAAGCTCTCCTCGTTGGCGCCGTAATTGAAAAGCCCCGGATTGTCGCCTACGACAATGGATGCCGGGGCCAGTGTTTCGACTTTATCAACGACCGCGCGGAGCATCGATGGGTGGGTGACGATACCTTCCTTTGCCTCCGAGGCCCTGAGCACATTGGGTTTTATCAAAACTTTTCTGCCCTTGATGTCAAGCGGGAAAAGATCGAACGCCCGGTCAACAGCTTCACGGATAGTTTCATAGCTTGCGGGGTGGATCATGACTTTAGCCATATGCGCCTCCTGAGTTGCACTCCGTATCACAATATTAGCATTCCTGGCATGGCGGACCAGCCGACTTTAGAGCTTGATCCAGATAGCGAGTTGCCTGTCGGCATCTGGCGACGTGCTGTCAATTAATGTACCTCAGCTTTAGGCCGGACAGCTTCACAAGGAATTCGCCCAGCGCCACCAGCCTCTTGTTTACCCTTACGCTGGTGGCCCGGTCGATATAGGGATAGCCCTCTCTTTCTCTCACTTGTTGAAACCCCTCAGCATCCCAACGTGACGAGGGCCAATAATCACTATTTGGCGCATGTCGCCTCATAAGATGATACCGTCCATTTTCGACGGCTTCCAGCAACCAGTTAGTGCCATCGAACATTTCTTCTGCTTCCAATGCACCAACTGTGGGCAATTCCCAAAATTGAAGTTGAGCGAAAAGTTCCTTGAACTGACTAACTTCATCCCCAGTCAGGCGCTGCTTTCGATTAACTCTGAACTCCAATTTATCGGAGGAATAATCATAATCAACCTGTTTGACAGTGAGGACCCACTTAGTTTTGGCGATTCGGTCCAGCCTCAAGACGACGCGTGGACCCCCTTTGGCAATTCGAAAAGTGAGTCGATATGAAATCGCTTTTTGATCTTTAGCCTTCGGCCATATAGGTGGCTCCTTCATTGACTCAAGGAGTTCGGAGTAGGCAGATATCAGGTCTCTCTTCGCACTAGCGGGCATATTGAGTTTGTCGGGAAAGTACTGCACAGCGAGCGAGTTGGTGAACCAGAATGAAATCAGGAGAAGTATGGCAGCGGATATTATGTGCTTCGAAAAGTTGCGCATGAAGCTCTCCGGAAGCTACGAAAGTAGGGCTTTAACTATCGCTATCAATGAAAGTTTCCGATCCGGAAAAGGACCCTTGCCGGGTCGGAAACTAACTCTGCCAGTTCGGTCTTCCCCTCATCCAATCCGAAACCGTTTCCTCTATCCAGCCTTCGAGCCCCTCCGCCAGGTAAAACGCCGGACGCAGGAGATCGTCCATTGGTGAAATAACCCCCTCGGCTGCTGCGGCAGCGGCAAGGGCCGTATACGGATAAATCCGGATTCCCGTGGTGACCTTCATTGCCTCCAATTGGAGAGAATCCGCAAACTCCAGACTCTCCTCAACTGTTTCCCTGGTCTCTCCGGGTCCTCCGAGCAGAAGAAACCCCATCCGACCGATCCCGTATCCGGCCAGCATTTCTGAAATCCTGCGGACTTCTTCGGGATCGAACCTCTTGTTGAACGAACGCAATATTTTCCTCGATCCGCTCTCAAATCCGAAGGCCACATCGACACACCCGGCCCTGGCCATCCTTTCGATAAGACTTTCTTCGATTTTCCAGGGATAAAGTATGGCGCGCCATTGAATTTCGAGATTTCTCCCGCTCAGCGCGTTGCAAAGTTGGCCGGCGTATGAGGGAGGAAAATTAAAAGTATTGTCCACAAAGAAAAAATTCTTAAACCCTGCTGCAGCGAACCGTGAAATCGAATTGACTGCAATCTCAGGGGACCTTTTCCGCAAAATCGGCCCCTCTATGGTTGCGGTCGAACAGTAACTGCATTCCATCGGGCAGCCCCTCCGGGTCTGGAAGGGAAGCCATATTTTCTGATTTTTGAATTCAGTGGGAAACGAAAACAGGCCCGCGGGATCGGGCAACACGGAGTCGTCGAGCCTTTTCAGGACCTCGGTCTTATTTTCGCGGGCAGAATCGGCCAAAACCAGGTTCGGAACACCGGCCAGGCCCTCTTTTCGGGAAAGTGCGTTCAAAAGCTTAACAAAAGCGGCTTCCCCCTCGCCTTTTATCCCCATGTCCGCTCCAAGATAGGCCAGGGCGCTTCGAGGATAAATGCTGTATCCCGCTCCTCCCAGGACGATAGGGGCTGAGGTGAGCTTGCGGCAGGAAGTTACGACGTTTTTTACGGCATCCAGAAGAAATTTGGGAGAGTTCATGCACTGATCGTCGATGTTTCTGACCGAAACGCCGATAAGTTCGGGATTAAAGCCTGAAACGGCATTTTCAAGTTTGAGTTCCTCGGAGTCATCTTTTGTCATGAGGTTCAAAAGCCTGACTTCATGGCCTGCATGCTCGGCCGACGCAGCAACACAGGCCAGACCCATCGGCAGCACAGGCATCTGGAGTTGTTCCGTATTGGCTGAAATAAGGAGTGCGCGCATAGCTCCTTCCACGGTTGGTTATGGGTCAGGTCTTAAATGATAGCATTTTTCGGAGTTTTTTCGAGTAAAGATCAATTCCTGGCAATGGCTCATTTTGAAATTTTCGCCCCACAAACAATTTCGCTTTGACAATATATCCACGGTAACTGCCACTTTCATTTTTCCCCGCCTCACATTGCTGGGACGAGGTCCTTCCGAAAGTGGGTTTTATCTTGCCTTGTAATTTTCCGCTCATTCGCAGAACTGCGAAAATATTGTTGTGATTTTGATTTTAAAAAGTAAAATCAACTTTGTTCATTGTGCGGTGAGGCTCTGATGCGTATTTTCATCTCATGATTACCTCTGTCAGGCCGCCAGAACAGAGGTAACTTGGCTTTCGGCCCATGGACCGGCAACAATACCAGGGCCGGAATGTCAGCTTTTCGTTTCAGTTCAGCCGGACCAATGCCGATCTAATACCTTGACACCGCATGGATCAGGGCCATAGATTGTTCGGGCTCGCTCAGAGGAGTCAAGCCATGGAAATCCAAATTACCTTTACCGCCAAGCTACCGATTCAAATTAAGAAGAAAGCAAAGTGGTTTGTTGCATCCTGCCCCGTATTAGATGTATCCAGCCAAGGTGAAACAGAGGAAGTGGCGAAAAAAAATATCGTTGAAGCTCTCTATATGTTTCTGCGCTCTTGCCTGGAGCGAGGAACGCTTGATGCTGTATTGAAGCAGTGCGGGTTCAAGTCTATGGTGGTGCAAGATGAGGATATTGGTCCTGCAGAATCGCCCGCAGGGCAGGAGTATGTGGACATTCCTCTGCACCTTCTTTCGCGATTGGAGGAAAATCGCCAGTGTCACCGCGCATAACGCCGGTTCATTGGAGGATTTTGGAATGCATTTTCAAGAAAGCTGGTTTTGTTTTTGACCGCCAGGAAAGCAGCCACAGATCCTACAACAAATCCGGGTGCCTGCGTCCTGTTGTGATACCAACCTACAACGAAGTTGACGACGATATAATCCGTGGACTCATGCGAACGGCAGGGATGACGAGGAAAAAATACTTTGAATATTTAGAGCAATGTAAGTAGGCGTTCTGCCCTAATCCGCGTACAGAACAGAAATTGCCCCCCAAGTGATCGATAGCATTCTTAGACGGTTTGAAATCCCAACGGCTGAGTTCTGCGGACTACCCCTAAGGACAAAAGAAATTAACCCGTGGTAATTGCCGCCACTTTTCAGCCTTTAGATCCTGGCTTTCCCACCCTTTTTCTCACCAAGGCGGCCAAGCTCAACGGCGGCAGGATTCTTTTGCGGTTCGAGCGGTTGCTGTGGCTTGTCTTCGGACGTGGCCCGATCCACAATGGAGGAGACGAGTCGATTCAGGTCTTTGGGAGTCAGACCGGCTTGCGGCATGTTTTTTTTGAAAACTGCCGCCGGTGTGATATAAATTCGAATTCAAATCTGTAAATAAATCAGACAACAGGAGCGAAACTCGCCTCATGAAAGTCGCATACTTCAGCATGGAAATCGGGCTCAATGAAAGCATTCCAACCTACAGCGGAGGGCTTGGCATTCTGGCCGGGGACCACATCAAATCCGCTGCCGACCTGAACATCCCCTTGGTCGCCGTAACGCTTCTCTACAAACGCGGCTACTTCATTCAGAATATAAACCCTTTTGGGCAGCAGGAAGAGATCTACCCCTACTTCGACCCGCGCGCGTTCATGGAACCTCTTCCGTTCAAGGTAACCATAAGGCTCGCGGGTCGAGACGTGCAGATAGGCGTCTGGAAGCATAACGTGGTTGGGATGCATAACGGGACCGGATCGGGACGCGTGCCGATCTATTTTCTCGATGCCGATCTTCCGGGAAACGCGCCCGAAGACAGGCTCATAACCCAGTATCTCTACGGTGGAGACCAGCATACCCGGATATCGCAGGAAGCGGTTCTCGGAATCGGCGGATATCTCGCGTTGAAACGCCTGGAGCCGAAAATCACCACATATCACATGAACGAAGGACACGCGGTTTTCCTCACCCTCGCCATGCTCAAGGACCTTGGAGGAGACGAAGAGCAGGTAAGATCGAAGTGCGTATTCACCACGCATACGCCGGTTCCCGCCGGCCACGATAAATTCGGCTACGACCTCGCATCGAAGGTCATCGGGGAGTACCTGCCCTCAAATATCGGGAAGCTTGCTGGCTACAATGAGCTGAACACCACCGTTCTTGCCCTAAATCTGTCGCGCACAGCAAACGGAGTGAGCCAACTGCACGGGGAAATATCCAGGCAGATGTTTCCCGGGTTCAACATCGGCTACATCACAAACGGGGTGCACCACTTGAGCTGGACCGGCCCTGACTTCATGGAGCTATACGACAAATACATCCCGCTCTGGAGGCAGGACCCACAACGACTGGGCGACATTTCGGCAATTCCGGACAGCGACATCGTCGAAGCAAAAAGGAAGGCCAAAAAGCGGCTCATAAGATACATAAATTCCCTGTCCGGCGAAGGGTTTACAGACGAACCGCTGACGATCTGTTTCGCGCGGCGCGCAGCAGCCTATAAGCGCGCAACTCTCATTTTCAGCGATCTGGAATTTCTTTTCAATCTTTCTTACGACCGGGTGCAGTTCGTATTCGCCGGAAAAGCTCATCCGCAGGACGAAGCGGGAAAAGAGCTGATCCGGCAGATAGTAAATATAGGGAAGCAATACGAAAAACAGCTTCGGCTGGTCTTTGTCCCGAATTACAACATCTGGGTGGCAGGCCTGATGACCGCGGGGGCCGACGTGTGGCTCAATACTCCCCGTCGTCCAAGGGAGGCGAGCGGAACGAGCGGTATGAAAGTTTGCTTTAACGGCGGGGTGAATATGAGCGTTCTGGACGGATGGTGGCGCGAAGCCTGCCAGGACCGGGTGAATGGGTGGGCCATCGGGGACGACGAAGACCAGGATGACGAAGCCGCCACCGAAGACTTCTATCGGGACCTTGAAGACATGGTTACGACCTACTACGCCAACCCCAGAAAGTGGCTCTCCATAATAAGGCGGTCCATCTCCGACATAACCCCTCAGTTCAATACCCACAGGATGGTGCTGGAATATTTTAAGAACTACTACAAGTAAGATGAGGACCGTGAATCAGAGAAAAAAGGCAGCGGGGATTTGCTGTTTCCCCCCTTTTGTAACGCGATATTATACTTGACATACTTAAAACCATGGCTATAATAAGATCAACAAAGGAGATAGCCATGAGCCAGTCAGTGTTTTCCGAACCAAAATTCCACGAAGAAGAAGCCGCCTTTGCATTTGTCGAATCCCTGCTTTGGCCAAAAGGTCCGGTTTGCCCTCATTGCGGCAGTAAGGAGAGGATCGGCAAACTGAATGGCAAAACCACCCGAACCGGCCTCTATAAATGCTATTCATGCCAAAAGCCTTTCACTGTCAGAATAGGGACCATCTTTGAAGATAGCCATGTCTCCTTGCGGCTCTGGCTCCAGGCAATGTACCTCATGGCGCAATCCAAGAAGGGGATTAGCGCCAATCAACTGCATCGAACTCTCGGAGTTACTTTGAAAACCGCTTGGTTCATGGGACATCGCATCCGCGAGGCCATGCGTGAAGGCGAACTGGCTCCTTTCGGCAACAATGGCGGCACTGTCGAATCGGATGAAACCTTTCTTTGGAACGATCCCGAGAAACCCGTGAAACGCGGCTACATGCATAAGAATAAGATTCTTTCCCTGGTAGACCGTGAATCCGGGCAAGCTCGAAGCGTGGTCATTGACGAAGTAACCGCAAAGACTATCGTTCCGATTCTCAAAGAGAACATTGCCAAAGAAGCTAGGGTAATGACCGACGATGCAGGGCAGTACACCCATATCAACAAAGATTTTGCCGATCATGGCGTAGTATGCCATAGCCAAGGCGAATATGTTTCCCTTTCCGACCCCGCAATTCATACCAACACCGTCGAAGGCTTTTTCTCTATATTCAAACGTGGAATGAAAGGCGTATATCAGCACTGCGCAAAAGAGCATATGCACCGTTATCTTGCGGAGTTTGATTTCCGATACAGCAAGAGAATCGCCAAGGGGGTTGATGATATTCTCCGCGCTGAGAAAATCCTTTGTGGCGTAGTTGGCAAGCGCCTTACTTATCAAACGACTAATCTCCAAATCAAAGGAGGAATGAACATTTGAGACCGCTCGGGGCCTCTGCTCGGAACGATGGAGCGGGGAGACCAAGCCGCAAAGAAAGGATAGAGTCCATATGCTCCTTCTAGAAATCTCTTTTCTAGAAAGGATATGGCTATGGTGCATAAATTCTTCCTCATCGCCCATACCATCCTGGTCATCTTGGAGATACTCTCTGAGATGATCCTAAGCAACTAGGCTTTCCTTGCCTCGGCGGTCTCAAATGTTCATTCCTCCATGTTAAAAAGGAATCGATGATGTCCAAGAAAAAACTCAAATCCGACGATCCCGAACAGTCCGCTCGGTTTATTGAAACTGCCGAGCGGATCAAGGCGGATGATGATAAAGAGCGATTCAGTAAAGCCGTAAAACAAATTGTATCGGCTAGGAAGCCATCATCCAAAGACAAAACATAAGGTCCTTACGGGGAGACCGTCCTCTTGGGTTTTGTTTCCATCTGGTGCACAAGCATTCTAATGCTTTCTGCATCAAAAAATTCAGTAATTACATTACCAAACAAACATAGTTCAGAATCCCAAGTTTCCGGCGTCAGCTTATAGTGCCCATCCGGCAATGCTTTTGTAAAAACCTTCCGCATTCTTCCGGCCAGAAGATCCGCTGCTTGCAAAGGAATGAGTTTGTCTTTTGAGTCAAAAGTGATTGATCCCAGCCTATCGCCGTTCTCTATTTCAATCCGTGTTTCATAAAAACATCCGAGAGCCTGTTTTTTAAATTCATGTTGCAAATCGAAAAAAAACCCTACTGGGTCACTTGCTGTTATGAAAGAGCAGGATTGTTTAAAAAATCTCAAAGTCATCTGGAGGAAAAGCCGGAAGCAGAAATGATACGGGTGCCCCCCCACCATGTCTTTTAGCCAGACAGGGACAATCTCATCATAGTCCTTGACACTCAGAAAGCCGCCAAAGGCGAACATGGTATTGTTTCTAGCGACCGGTATGAGTTCGCGCATGAATTGATCTTTCTTTGGATCATCCCAATGTTTGAACTCGCCCTTTCCGTGCGATAGGTCTGACAGATGGAATACCTTTACACCATAAGAATTTAGAACTGATTCCCATTCCGTGCAAAAGCATCTCCAATTTTCTCGCGGGGCAAAGTAGCCTACAATGGCGGCTATTTCTGAGCCAACGTGCCGTCCTGTCGGATCGTGGGTACCAGACTCGTCTGCGTAGACATCAAAAGCCATGAAAAACCTTTCTAGCAGGGCACCGACTATCCGCTCAAACTGTTGTTCTGCTCTCCAACTAATACCGTTCTGCTGATCGGGGAAATGGAACCCCGGAATATGATTGGCTACCATTTCGTTTTCCCTTTTCAAACGCGGTATGTCAAGTATGATATCGCGTTTTGTAAAGGGGGGCAGGGGGGATTTTCATTATCCGATACCACATAAGCACTTGCAATCCCCCTCTATCCCCCTTTGCAAAAGGGGGAAGAAGAGAATGGCCCCGTCGGCCTTGACCGATCATTTCTGAATTGCGACACAGCCTCGAAGGCCGGGGACCAGTGGACTTTGCTTTAAAATCAATCAGGCCGGTCGGGTTCAGGGGCCGTTCAATCAGCTCCCATCGGGAGGACAAAAATGAAATTCAGAGAATTGCTGGATAAAGAAGAGATCATTATCGCCCCGGCCGCCTATGATGTGTTGTCCGCCCTGATCATCGAGAAAGCAGGGTTCCCGCTCGCGTATCTGGGCGGGCTTGGTAACGAAGCCAGCGATCTCGGGTATCCCGACCTGGGGCTGACCACTGTTACGGAAATTGTCAGGAAAGCTGGAAATATAGCCGGAGTGGTGAATGTCCCGGTTGTCTGTGACGCAGATACGGGTTTTGGGGGAGCACTAAACATCTGCCGGACCGTCCGGATGTTCGAGACTGCAGGCGTTAGCGGCATCCACATCGAGGACCAGACCTTTCCTAAGAGATGTGCGGCTATTCGAGGCAAACGGCTCATGGAGGCTGAAGAATTCGCTAAAAGAATCAGGACCGCAGTCGATGCGAAGAAAAATGCAGACTTCGTAATAATAGCCAGAACCGACTCCAAAGTGGTGGGAGGAATTGATGAAGCCATAAAAAGGCTGAACATGTATATTGAAAACGGGGCCGATATGGCCATGGTCGGAGACTTATATACTCTTGACCAATATTTGCGGCTTGTCCGGGAGGTAAAAGCTCCATTGGTCGTCTGTGCCGCCGACCCCGCACACTTCTACATCCAACCTGATTTTACCCTGGACCAATGGAAGAAAACCGGTGTGAAGATGGTCCTCTACTGGTACCTTTCGCTCTTCGCCGCAATGAAAGCGGTGCAAAGGGCCGTTGTGTCCCTGAAGCAGACCGGCTCCATCAAAGAGATAACGGATGATCTGTTCACATACAAAGAATATGAGAAAACGGTGGATTTGGATAAGTGGTTGAAGATCGATGAGCAAGGCGCCTGAAATTTGCGACAATTGGAAGCCCTCCCTTTATCGGGAGGTTTTTCAATCCGTCATCCGGCATCAAGCGGGCTAATCACCGCAAACCCGCCGGGATGCGGGCGCACTCGCACATGGGGATAACGTATGGTCCTTCCGGTATGACGGCGATGGGTTCTCCGCCGGTCCCCACGATTCCCCGGATGAAGTCGAGCGGCAAGGTCCCGTCTTGCTTGCAATAGACACCCGTCAGCAACTTGTCTTCTTTGGACAGCGTATCTGAAAAGAGGTGGATTCTGCCGATCTGCATTGGCTTGAGCTGCATCTCCGTCTGCCACTCGTCGATCGATGCCCGGGACTTGGGCAGGATCGACTTTCGAAATCCCTCTGCTCCGAGCTGTATCAGCAACCGCTGAGCCGCCACATATTCTTTGGAGCCCATCCCTTCCGAACATTCCGAAAAAATAATGATGTCGCCTCCCGCCTCGAGCAATCCCATGACCCCGACCATGCCTTTAACCGTCTGGTAGTAGGTCTTGTCCAGGGGATAGCCGCCTCCGCTTGTTATAACGGTACGGTATCTTGCCTGCGAAGGGATCTCGGCATAGGGGCACATGTAAGCAACAGCCTCGAGGTGGCTGGCCTCAATTTCCCCGAAATTGACAAACGACAGATTCCGCTTGTCATCTATGACCGTATTCACGGCGAACATCCGGCCGAGCATGCGGACAATTTCAATCTGTTCTTCATGGAGCGGGTTGCCCTCGAGAATACAGTTGGCTGACCTTGGGTGCTCCATAAAGCCGGCGTTATGAAGTGTAGTGATGGTGTCCTGGTGGGCGACCCCCGGAACGATCACTTTCCTGCCCCCTGAGTAGCCCGCCATGAAGTGCGGCTCAACCAGCCCCGTTACGATCTTCACGTCTGCTTCGACGAAACGGCGGTCTAGCTTGACGCGGGTATTCCGTGATGTATTTCCAAGATAGACGTGGTCTTCGTCATTTCGGGCGAAATGATTCATCACCTTGACCGTCTCAAGCACCCAATCGCTTCCAACCAGTTCGCGAAGCTCCTCCCACTCATTGGGTCTGTGTAAACCTGTGGCAACCAGCACCGTAATCGCACCGGGATCGATTCCTGCTTTTATCAGCTCCCTGATGAGCGGTGGTAGAATGGCGGAATTGGGCACCGGCCGGGTAATGTCGCAGATGAGAATGCACGCGCTATGGCGGCCGGCTGCAATCTCGGACAACGGACCGCACGCGACAGGATCGGCCAGAGCTTTGGAAACAGCCTCTGCTGGATCGGCCAGGATGGGCATAGCAGGTTTTTCGATTACGGTTACATTCCAGGAGTCCGGAATATCCAGAAGCAATCCATCTTTGCCGTAATTCATCTTTACACGCATATTCTAAACTCCCCTTGACAGCGCATGAGCCCTCATAGGCACAGGCGATTACTGGAAATTTATTTAATATTTATTGTATTATCAATTACTTAACTAAAATCAACCGATTGTGAAGGGCCATCGGTCAGACCTTTCAGCCTTTTTCCCGGACCACGGTCCGCGACATTTGTTCAAGGGCAAGCATGAGCGCCTGGGTGCCCGACTTGCCGTGTCCCTGGGCCTTTACCGCAAGGTATAGCTGGTGGACCAGCGCCAAGCCGGGAAGAAAAAGGCCCATGCGCGCCGACTCCTTGAGCGCAATGCCCATATCCTTGATAAAATGCTCGACAAAAAAACCGGGAGCGAAATCTCTGCGCAGTATGCGTGGGGCCAGATTGTCCAGGCTCCAGCACTTCGCAGCGCCGCCCTGGATGGAACTCAACATTGTCGGCAGATCGAGGCCCGCCTTGAAACCGTATAAGAGGCTTTCGCACACGCCGATCATCGTTCCCGCGATGACGATCTGGTTACACATTTTAGTATGCTGGCCCGAACCCGCAGGTCCCTGGTGGACGAGGTTTTTTCCCATGGTTTCCATGATGGGCTGAATGGCCTCCACAACTTTCCGATCTCCTCCCGTCATGATGGAAAGAGTGGCATTGCGCGCCCCCACGTCGCCACCTGAGACGGGAGCATCCACGGCGAAGGCCCCCCGTTCCCGGGCGCCAAGGTAGATTTCCGCTGCCAGCGATGGTTCGGTGGTGGTCATGTCAACGAGGATAACACCCGGGCGGACCGCCTCGAGAACGCCTCCTTTCCCGAAATAAACCTCCCGCACGTCTTCAGGGAATCCGAGCATGGTAAAGATGACGTCAGACTTTTCTGTGGCTTCCCGAGGGGAATCAACCCAGGCGGCGCCGTTCTCGATCAGTGGGAGTGCTCTTTCCTTCGTGCGGTTGAAAATAGTGGTGCTGTAGCCTCTTTCCATAATGTGCCCGCACATGGAAAGTCCCATCACTCCCGTCCCGATCCATCCGATGCGCGTTTTCAGAGAAACAGCGGGAACATCATAAACGGTGCCGGGCATGACAACCTCCTTCAAAAAGTTACTATAGGTCGTATAAGTCATATTTGAGAACCTGGTGTCACTCTTCTTCAAACAAACGGGATTCAAAGTACTCCTTCAGCTCACTGCATACAATTCTGTCCGTGGGAAAGGCCATGTCCGGCAAATCGTCCAGGCTGAAGAAAGCGGCTTCACTGGCATCCGAGCCCGGACGGAGTTCTCCTCCCGTCCGCGTTCCCCAAAACCACATCCCAACCGTTTGTGATTCAGGATCGTGGAAGTTGGAGTGAACTGAGAAAATCCGCCCGACCCGAACCGTTATCCCGGTTTCCTCGAAGAATTCACGCCCGGCGGCTTCCCGAACCTCCTCGTCCCACTCGAGGTGGCCGCACGGAATGCACCACCGCCCGCGGTACGATCCCTTGCGCCTTACAAGAAGGATCTTTCCCCCTTCGACCAGCAGAACTGCAACACCTGCCGTAGGGTTGCGATAAAAAACCTTGCCGCAATCAGGACAAAAAGACCTTGCGCCCTTTTTTGCTGCTTTTCTTATGAGCGAAGCGCCGCAATGGGGACAGAAGCGGAAGTTCATAAATGTATGTGCCTCCTCCTGAACCTGGACTTCAACCGGTTTATAGATTTACGCATTATCCGAAAAAGCCGGAGCTGCTAAAATAGAAAGCTTTGCAGCCGAACCTCAATAATACTCTTTTTCCCTTATGATAAATCATTTACTATCCATGTGGCGAGTGACGAGCGAAGCACACCCCCGAACGAAAGGATTTCCTTATGGCTCTCAAGACATCTCAGGAATACCTGGAAAGCATAAAGAAGCTCACCCCTAAAGTTTACGTGGGCGGGAAATGGGTTTCGAATCTGCTGGACCATCCGGTAACCAGGTCGATGGTCATGGCCAATGCGGCCATTTACGACCTGGCGCAGGACGAGCGATACCAAAGCGTCATGCTTGCCGGCTCTCACCTAACCGCAAACCCGATCAATCGAAACGTTCATGTCTCCCGCAACAATCACGATCTGGACATGCGGCAGGAAATGGCCCTTCTTTCCAGCCGTACGGTCGGCACCTGCAACTACCGCTGCGTCGGTTGCGATGCAATAAACGGCCTCGCCTCAACTACATGGGAAATGGACCGCGACCTCGGAACAAACTACAGCGAGCGCTTCAATAGCTGGCTTGCCGGCATTCAGAAGGACGATCTTTCCGTTTCCGGGGCGATAACCGACGCCAAGGGCGATAGGAAAAAACGCCCGTCCCAGCAGGACGAACCGGATGTGTACGTGCATGTTACCGAAAAACGTGCCGACGGGATAGTGGTCAGGGGTGCAAAGGTCAGCCAGAGCGGAGCGATAGGGGCGCACGAAACGCTCGTTCTTCCGGGCGGAGCGCTCAAGGATGGCGAGGAGAACTTCGCAGTCGCCTTTGCTGTCCCCAACGGCTCTCCCGGACTGACCTACATCTGCCAGTACAACGCATACTCGGCCGAAAGGGAGATGGCCGAAGACGAATCGGAGCTTGGAAACCCGGTATTCGGACAGCGCGAGACCTCTACAATGGTTTTCGACAATGTTTTTATCCCCTGGAACAGGGTTTTCCTTTGCGGCGAAACCAAGTACTGCGGAAGATTGATCTCAAGATTCGCCAAAACGCACCGGATGAACTGCGGAGGCGCCTGCAAGGTGGGATTCGCCGACCTCATCATCGGCGCCACGCTCTTGGCGGCAGAATTCAGCGGTGTAGAAAAGATACCTCACATCCAGGATAAGCTGATCGAAATGGTGCGTCTGAGCGAAACCTCCCACGCGTGCGCGATAGCAGCGGCAGTGAAAGGCAGGGAGGAACCTGAAGGCTCGGGCGTTTTCATGCCAGACGACCTTTTCGGCAACGTAGCCAAGCTGAGCATAGCCCACGGTTTCTGGGAAATCCTGAAGATTGCCGGCGATATCGGCGGCGGCCTGATCGTGACGATGCCACGGCTAAAAGACCTCGATCATCCCGAGGTAGGGCCTTTGCTCAAGAAATTCTTTCAGAGCGCGGCGCCTGCGGACAAGCGGTTTAAGGTCGCCAAATTCCTCCAGCACTGGACCGCCGGCCTGCACGGCCCGGGTACCTGGCACGGAGCGGGAGCGCCTCAGACCCAGCGCGTAATGATTTCCTACCTCACCGATTTTGAGTCCAAAAAGAAGATGGCAAAAAATCTTATGCGCATGGGAGAAGATTAGGTGGACCATCGCGAAAAAACCCGGGCGCAATGAAAATCAACCTCGAACATATAGCCGTCGTGCTAAATGAGCCTCATTATCCGGAAAACATAGGCGCAGCGGTTCGCGCGGCCAAGAATATGGGAATCTCGCGTTTTCTGGTCGTAAATCCGGCTGACTGCGATCTTACGCGGATTTTAAGGATGGCGACACACCATGCGGAAGACCTCGTTTTGGGCATCGAAGTCTACGACCGGCTCGAAGAGGCGCTAAAATCCTTTCAATACGTGGTTGGAAGCACCGCTCGAACGGGGTCCCACCGCCAGTTCGTTAAAAATCCCCGGCAGCTTGGCCTCGAACTTATACCTATAAGCCAGAAAAACCACGTCGCGCTCCTTTTCGGCCCCGAGGCAAGCGGACTGGCCAATGAACATCTCAGATACTGCGATGCTCTGGTTACCATACCGACAGCCGGGTTTTCTTCCATAAACCTGGCGCAGGCCGTTATGATACTGGTTTATGAGGTTTTCACCGCCGCATCCGAAAAAAAGGAGGGGTTTTCGCCGCGCCTTGCAACCCGCGGCGAACTCGAATCCATGTACGTTCACCTGAAAGATACGCTGACAAAGATTAATTTCATAAACCCGGAAAATCCCGATTACTGGATGATGAGCACCAGGCGGTTTTTCAGCAGAATGCAGCTTCGCGGGCGGGATGTGCAACTGATTCGGGGCATTTGCAGGCAGATCGACTGGTACTGTTTCCGAAAAACTGCAGGTGCCCCGCACGAAGAAAAGGGACTGGTGATTCGTGAATAGTGATTAGGAAAAAAATAACCATCCGACAACTTCACGTTTTTTGCCAGTCACCAGTCACTATTCACCATTCACTAACTGCTAGCCTTCGATCACTATCCGGTGATTCACGAGGGACATGCTGCGAATTCGCCCGTGGACTATTTTTTGCTCTCCGAAAATATTTTCGATCTTGATCTGGTCGCCCTCGTTCTCGACTTTGTCGACGGCCTCCAGGATGAGTTCCTCTTTGCCTTCCTTTACCATGTAAGCATTTGCTTCACACATTACTGAGCTCCTGATGAGTTGGATTCCAAGCATATCTCGCGTTCATCTGTAATACCGGTTCCGGAGCGATATTCAAAGGGGAAAAATGCCCCCTTCCTCGTATGACAGACTTGTTAACTACACTAGACGATCATTTGCTGAAATGCTCTCGCTGCATCCCTTAGCGATGTACTTCGCGTAGCGCGGAAGGCAGCCCGCCGCCATTCTCCACGCTCTCCCTGATCTGTCAATGACCAGAGATGGGGCCGTCAGCGGAATGCCTTCAGGTCTGCTGTGTGGCGCGGGTAAGCTGCAGGGAGCTACGGCGCAAAATTGGTGCGAACCGGCAGTTGAGCATTCCGTCGAGTTCCTCTAAAAAATTTTCAAACCGGTCAATTTTTGTTATGAGCTGCGGATTTTCAATTCCTTTGGTTACAAACTGGAAATAGAGCGTCTGCAGCTTCCAGGTCTCCGGCCGGATTGCCAATGCGCGGCAAAGCGCAAGCAGCCGGAACAATCGCCCGGCATCTCCTTCGTCGAAGATTCGGAGCAGCCTTGTAAGAATCCTCACCATGAACCGTCCCAGCCTTTCGGAGATTTCCACCAGATAGAGCGAAACGCCCCATAATTTTGCCTCTTCCTGAAGCGAGTTGAGCCTGGCCATGTGCACCCGGAAAAAAAAGTCAGTCGAATCCCAGGGCGCATCCGAAGAGACGTGCTCAAGCACGTGCACCAGGATGTCTTCCACCAGGCTTTCCACCTCTTCGCTCAGGACACGCCGGATAGAGACCCGAAGATCGCTTGGAATCCTTATTCCCCATTGCCTGAGTGACAGGAGGAGCGGCTTGTATGTACTGAAAAGGTTCCGCTGAAGATCTGTGTAGGTGCCGATCGTTTTGCGGCTTACGTCCAATGCAATCGAGGCCCTGAGGTCCTTCAGGACGTCTTCGAGTCCGAAGTAATCGGTCCCGAATCTTTCATCCAGCACGCGCACGATCTTGATCGTTTTTTGCTCTTCGATGGCATCCTGGAGAGCGGCAAGAATGGATTCATACTCGCCCTCATTCAGATAGGGCTTGACCGAACAGCGGAAATCCAGCCCGCCGAAATGGGCCACCGCGTAAAGGAAACTCTCCGTATCCAGCGTTCTGTTGTCTTTGACGGAAACCAGGCCGTAGAGGCACCTCACCGGACTCGCCCCTAAATCCTCCTCCTTCTGGGGCATGATGCTGTACGAGTGCATCTGGAACTCTCGCTGCTCGAACCTGGCGATAGACTGTATAGCGTAATTTGCCGCCGCCTTTGCTCCATTGAACTCCTTGGGCCTGACCTCGCGGAGAAAAACGTTTGCGCCGTTTCCGTATTCGGGCAGGTTACTGGGCGCCAATTCCAATAACCTGAGAAACTCCGGACCAAGCGGTGGCGATCCCGTCTTTTCGGCAAGCCGGATTGCCATGGCGGCGTACTTGAGAATCAGGACCGACTCAAGCTGGCTGATTTCATCAAAAAACCAGCCGCAGGATATGAACATCAACAGCGAAAGCCGCTGCATTTCCAAAAGCTCGAGAAATCGTGAGACATCGGATGAGCGCGACCCGCCCCTGAGGTGTTTTTCCAAAAACGGGGCCAGGTGATTCTTTATGTCCAGGATTAGATCGATATATTCGTCTCTGGCGCCCCAAGGGTCTGCGCACAGGCTTGCCATCTGAGTTTCGAAATGCCTGGCCAGACTGTCTCGAACATATTCGAGCGCTTTGCGCAGAGGAGCTCTCCATTTCTGAGTCCAGCCCGGTTCGCCTCCCAGATGGCAGCCACAGTCGCTGCTCCACCGCCCAACTCCATGAGCGCAGCTCCAAGCCGTTCGTTCTAATATTTCAACATCGGCGACGACCGGGAACTGGGACAAGAACCACCCATAATTGACTATCTCAGTCGAGGAATCGCGCTTGAGTTCCTCTAAAGCGGCGGCAAGGGCCATGTCGCCGAACTTAAAATGATGTCCGTAGGATTCTCCGTCGGTGGCTACGTTAACCAGCCAGGGCTCCCCACTGGAAGGGTGGCGCGAGGACCATGTCTTGTCGATCTGTTCCAGCAACTTGGAGCTGTGTTCAAGTAACCGGCCGAAAGCCACGCCGTGCGCCAGGGCGGAGTCGTAGAAAAAAATGTCGATGTATTTCCCCCCGCCGCAGGAATAACGATAGGCGCGTCCGCTGGGAATTGTTCCGCCGGCTGCATCCCTCCACTGGGTGTCGCCCTCGCGAAAACGCCACCGCGCCGCCTGGTGGGGAGAGAGGATGGTGAATTTTATTCCAGCCTCCGCCAGGAGCAAAAGTGTAGCCCCGTCAACGGCCGTTTCGGCCAGCCACATCCCCTCGGGATGCCTGCCGAACCGGTGTTCGAAATCGCGAATCCCCCAGCGGATCTGGGTGAGCTTGTCCCGCTGATTTGCCAATGGCATTATGATGTGGTTATAGACCTGCGCTATGGCGTTGCCGTGGCCCCCGTGCGCCTCCATGCTCTCACGGTCGGCTTCCAGAATAGTCTGGTAAACCCAGGGATCGTGCCGCTCGAGCCAGTGCGTCAGGGTGGGGCCGAAATTGAAGCTCAGATATCTGTAGTTGTTCATCAAATCGAGAATTCGATTCTGGTTATCGACGAGGCGCGCCGCCGTGTTTGCCCGATAGCATTCGAGGTTGATGCGTTGGTTCCAGTCATGATAAGGGGCTGCGGAATCCTCACGCTCGATTTCCTCGGTCCAGGGGTTTTCGCGGGGAGGTTGATAGAAATGTGCATGAATACAAACATATTTTTCTTCAGATGAATTCTTCATCTAGTCCTGTTTCCGTTGTTTATAATAAATTCAGGCAAGGACCGCCCGGCAACGCTCGAGATATCGTTCCTTCGCGGCGCGATCTCTAATTGTACCGCTTGCAATTTCTCTTTTCCAGCGTCGTTTGTGTATTTTACTACGGCGATGGCTTTTTGATCAAGCTGCCTCATCCCGCCTGTTTACAAAACAGGCCTCATTCACTAAACTCATGCGTTCGGAGGAGCGGGAAACTTTTTGGTTCAACAATGTTGAAAACGTTCCGTCACATCCCCGGCAACGCGTCACCAATGGATCGTGAATGAACTGCAATCTCAATATTCGAGGAATCTTCTGCAATCGAACGCTCAATCTGAACGCGATCCGCGCAATCGGCTACGATATGGACTACACACTCGTCCATTATCGCATGACGTTCTGGGAGCACCGCGCCTATAATTATATAAAAGAGGGGATCCGCCAGGCGGGATGGAGTTTGGAAGCCCTGGTATTCGACGCAGAACTTGCGATGCGCGGACTCGTGATTGACACGCAACTGGGAAACGTCGTCAAGGCAAACAGGTTCGGTTACATAAAACGGGCATTCCACGGGACAAGACCGCTCGAATTCGAAGAGCTGCGCAGGGTCTATCAGCGCACACTCGTCGATCTTGGCGAGCCCCGGTGGCATTTTCTGAACACCCTTTTCTCCATCTCTGAGGCAAGCATCTTCATGCAGCTTGTCGATTTGCTTGATTCCGGGGCACTGCACGGATGCATTGGCTACGAGGAGATCTTCGGGAGAGTGCGCCGTGCGTCTGATGAGGCTCATATGGAGGGACGGCTCAAGGCCGAAATCCTCGCCAACCCGGCTCAGTTCGTCGAACCTGACGAAGAAACGCCCCTGACCCTTCTCGACCAAAAAAAGTCAGGCAAGAAACTGCTTCTGATAACCAATTCCGAATGGTCTTACGTGGAACCGATAATGAGCGGCGTGTTCGACCCGTTCCTGCCAAAATCCATTAAATGGCGCGACCTGTTCGATATAATAATTATTGGGGCGAGAAAGCCCGATTTTTTCACCCTCCAAATGCCGGCCTTCGAAGTGATAAATGCAGAGGGCCTTCTTCGGGAGCACCGTGGCATGCTGTGTCCGGGCCGCATCTACCTGGGTGCGAACGCTCCGCTCGTTGAGGAAAGCCTGGGCCTTTCAGGCGAAGAGCTTATGTATGTCGGCGACCACATATTTACGGACGTAAATATTTCGAAGAGCATTTCGAGGTGGCGAACCGCCTTGGTGGTTCGAGAGCTTGAGGATGAAATCGCGGCGGTTGACCAATTTCTGCCCAAACAGGCGGAACTGAACGCGCTGATGGAGACCAAGGAGCGCATGGAGTCGCAATACTGCTCGCTCAGGCTCACCGCCCAGCGCATTCATCAAGGATACGGGCCCCGTGAGAACGCGAAAATCACCGAACTTCGGCGGCAGATGTCCGAGCTGCACGGCAGGATAGTGGAACTCGATTCCAGGATTGCTCCAATCGCACAGGCTTCCGGGCAGCTTCTCAACAAGAATTGGGGTTTGCTCATGCGAACCGGCATTGACAAGAGCCATCTCGCAAGGCAGATCGAACGCTATGCCGATATCTACACCGCGCGCGTTTCAAATTTCCTGCAGGTGACCCCGACTGCTTTCCTGCGCTCCCGCCGGGGCAGCTTGCCCCACGATCCCGAGTGCCTGCCGAAAGAGGCTGGGGACTAAGAGAAAATCCACCGGGACATGGTCCGGACATGAAGAGACGGTTCGTGGTCCGGGTATTAAGAGAGCGCCGAGTCATGAGAAGAATTCAACAATTGGAAAATTGAGGAATCAGGGGCTAAGTCCCTAAATTCCTTAATCTTCAAATCCCTGAATCCCTTTGGGGAAAATGTTTTGCAACTCTCATCCGCTCTGCGTCCGGTGCAAGGTTTTCCTTCCCGCGCTCCCGATTCTCCCTGTCATCGCATCATCTTAACTTTCCCTTGACAGCGGCTTCCAGCATTTTATGTTTAAGAAGTGTTCCAGATAAGAAGTGATCTAAATAAGAAGTGCTCTGGATAAGGAGGCTGCTTCATGGAAGACGACTATAAATTTGAAACGTTCAGCGCGGAAGCAAGTTCTTTTGACCGGGAATTCACAAGCTTCCTCAACAGCAAGTCGAGCGCATCCTGGAAGGTGCAGTCTTGCTCCTACTGCCATGACGAGGGCGGCAAGAAGTTCTATGCGTCCTGCATATTCAAGAAATAAGTGGACAGCGGCGTCGATTGTTTGATTACATCCGCTGGGCGGGGGATAACCTCCGCCCTTATATTTTTTCCCTTCGGGTTGGTTGCCGGCTCAAGAGAAAATTCTACGGGAGCGGCTCAAAATTGGATGAATCAGGCGAGATCGGAGCTTTCTTTACCGTTTTGCGGGCGGGGCCGGCAGGGCTTTTCGGCAGTTGGACCAGAGCGAACCAGTATTCGCACAGAGACTGCATGGCATTGGCCATCTCGTCAAAGGACAAGGGCTTCAACATAATCGAGCTGGCTCCGATGTTATATCCGCGCGAGACGTCTCTGTGGTCCCTCGAAGAGGTAAGTATTACGACGGGAATTTTTCGAAGGCCCTCGTGCGCTTTCAGATCCCTGAGCACCTCGAAGCCATTTTTCCCGGGCATATTTAAATCGAGCAGGATCAAATTCGGAGTTGGAACATCTGAATATCCGCCCCGCTGGAACAGAAAATTCATTGCCTCATCGCCATCTTCGGCCCAGTAGAGGTCCACTCTAAGCCGCTTCGATTCGAGTGCCTCTTTAACCAGGATAAAATCTTCCTCGTCGTCGTCAACCATGAGAATGGCAAAAGATGTGTCTTTTTGTTCTGAGTCAGCCATCGGTCTTATCCTCGAAACAAGGAGAAGGACAAAATCAAACTGCGCGCCCGAGGCGGAGCAGGGTCAATTTATGATTGGGAATGTGAGCGGGAAAAGTCTGCCAATCGGGAAGAACGTCCGAGTGCGCCATAGTCATCTGATGCATTGTAAGCGATAAAGAAAGGATCGGCAAGTTTAGGGTTGTTACAAGTTTAGGGTTGTTACCGTGTGATATGTGGCCTTAACTGTTAAAGATTCCGGCAGTCCCTGCCGAATAGGTATTTGGACAGCCGGATGGATTGTCTTGCTCGAAGCCTTATACCCGCTCTTCTCAAGCTATTCCGGGTAATAACCGGTTGAATTCCGGCGGAATTTACGAGTGGCGCGGAGATTTCACATGGCTTTGGAGCGGCTGTGCAGGGACGACCAGGGTATGGGATTTCGAAGTCCTTTTGAGGAAATGAACATATCACCATGGTGCAGCGCAAGGAGGGAGGCTTGGGGTCATGGAAAAACCGGCGGTTGCGGAGTCAGGGAAAACAGCTAAAGTTCGGAACGCCGCTTTTAAAGGTTACAAAGATGGTACCAGCGAATTCCTGGGAGACCAGATCGAGAGCCTGATAGGCTACACTAGGCGGGACTTTAATTCAAAAGCCTGTAAATGGACGGATTTGATTATAGAAGAAGACAAGGCGCATATAAAGCAAGTCTTCGCGCAGGCGCTCAAGGGCGACAAGACCTATATGAGAGAGTACAGGGTCCGGGCCAGAAATGGTGATATCCTGTGGCTCAGGGAGTGGAGCCAGATTGTCTGCACGGAGAATGGCGAGATGGAATTCGTTACCGGCATTCTCATGGACATCACGGAAGAGAAGCAGCAGGAGATGCTGTTGCTAAGTTGCGAACGCAAAACCGGTAAGTATCTGACCTTTTCGGTGGCGAACGAAGACTATGGGATTTCAATAATGAAGGTAAAGGAAATCATAGAGGTAATGCCGGTTACTCCTATGCCCCAGACCCCTCCATATGTGAAAGGCGTTATAAATCTTCGAGGCAAAATTATTCCCGTCGCTGACCTGCGGGCTAAACTGGGGATACAGGAATCCGAATACACGGATCGCAGTTGCATTATCGTACTTGAAACAACAAGGGAGGGGAGAACTATTTTGATAGGTATGGTTGTGGATTCGGTTTCAGAGGTCCTTCACATAAAAGGCGCCGACATCGAGGATGTGAACGACTTCCTTCTTAAGTTCAACAGCGGCTGTGTGCTCGGGATGGCCAAAATGGCCAGCGGTATTAAAATGATCCTGGATGTGGACACAGTGCTGGGTGATGTTGATGTTGGGGCGGCTGTAAACTTCTAAACGAGACTGCTTCATGATGAAATGAATCTTAATCCCCGTTCAGTCAAAAATATGGAAAACGTCCGGACCTTTGCCCGGTCTCAACGTCAGATAGTTTCCATCGGAATTTTTGTCCTGAAATAATCCTTTTCCGCATCCGGCACGGCAATGAAGCCATCGCATTTATGCAAAAGTGCACCGGTCCGCACTTTAAGGCTAGGGCTGTGGATCTTTCTTCTCGGCCTCTTTCCCCGGGCTCAAGAACAGGTCGAGCAAGGATTCCCATGGTGTAGCAACAGGCAGGGTTTTGCGGGCAATCGTGGAGAAGTCCTTGCCAACATCGAGCCACCTCTTGAATTGCTCATCAAAGGAGGCTTTGTAAAACAGGTAGTTTTTGACGGTGAGTTCCAGATATTTTTCAAAAAACTCTCTCAATGCATTTTCACCGTGCTGGATCACCAGGTGGAGAAAAGACACAGGCAGAAGAATGTTCTTGTTCTTCGCCTCTTCTACGATGATTTGGGATAGGATGAAGGCAGTGACATCTTCGGAAGTCTTGGCGTCGATTACCGAAACCTGGCGGCCGGCCCTTATGAGTTCGCTGACCTGTTCAAGGGTTATGTAGGCGCTCTTTTCAGGGTCGTAGATCCGCCTGTTCGCGTATTTTTTCAGAACAATTTTTTCAGCCATTATTTGATCCAGCCGCGTTTTGATGCAAAGCAGCAATAATTACAGTCTATTATAATGCACGGCCAGGTTTTACGCTACCATAAAATCTTTGTGCATCGCACAATTCCCCCCTTGACTCCCCAATTTGGATTATTATACTTCACTTCAGCTTGTCGAGACGGGAATTTATCTAAAAACAATGGAGGCAGAAATGAACCAGTTTAATTTCGCAAAACAGATGCTCGATTTCAACAGGACCACCTTCGAAAACACCTACGGCGCCGTCTGCATGGTCCAGGAGCAGTCGGAAAAAATGATGAACTCCTTAATGGAACAGGCGACCTGGATGCCAAGCGAGGGGAAGAAGGCCATGGCCGATATGGCTGCCATGTGCAAGAAAAGCTGCTCGGAATTCAAGAAGGCTATGGATGAGAACTTCGTAAGAGCGGAAGCTCTTTTCAAGACTGCAGACCAGGCCTGATGAGAGGCGGCTGCGTGGCCTCACCCTCCATTGTGCGTATTCGGATCGTGCCGGCACGGGTTTGATACGGAAATCCAGTGCCTTTTCGCCAGCCGGCGGGCCTGCTCGCATTACCTGATCGTATCGCTCCGGATCTGACTGCCGGAATGTGCAAAACACCGCACAAACACTTGAAACAACTGAAGCGCCGCCCGCTTACGCATAACCCGTGCCGGCCCAAGACGCTCACCCTGATCTGACCACGACCAGAGGCGGGGCCGGCGGCGGGTGGCCCTCATCCCTTCAAAACCTTAACAAACTCACGCCTGCCAACCGCCGATATCGGTGGGTTGGCTGAAAAAAAGCAGTAACGCGATGTTCCTTCCATCAGGCCGTTCAGGCCATCCCTTCCAGCCAAAGAACGCTTAGATCGATCTCTATCTCCTGAAACGGTTCGACGCGCACCTTCTCATCTTCGGAAAAGGCCCCCAGCAGGCTCCACCTGCCCGATTCGAGCCGAAATACTTCCAGGATTTTGGCAACGGGATCGACCAGCCAGAAATGTGGTACTCCATATCGGCTGTAGAGGGGCATTTTTTTTACTCTGTCAACGCGCAATGTGCCGGGTGAGAGCACCTCGCACGCCCAATCGGGCGTGATGGAGATCCAATTGGTCTCGCCAGTCTTTGGATACCGTTCCTTTTTCCATCCAGCCAGATCGGGGACCACGACATCCTCGCCGAACTTGACTTCCGGTTCAACGAGGATGATCCAGCCGCCCGGTCCGCCCCCTTCGCCAAATTGATACGGTGAGCCAATTTTCTTATCCAGCGCAGAGGCGGTGTAGACATGCTTTGGCGATGGCCTGGGCGTGACGATGAGTTCGCCGTTAATGATCTCGCCGGTCATATTTTCCGGGATACCGTACAGGTCGTTATAACCTGCCTTCTTTTTCGCCGCTTCTGACATGGTTTCCCTTCATTCCGGCAGCGCCAACGGCCAATCTTTGTGGATCTGCGAGATGCGCAAACACTCGTTTTCTGTTGTGGGACTAATACCGGGTGATGTTCTTAAACGGATGTCATGACTATGGCAGATTTTACGTAACTCCTTCAGAGTAAAAAACTGGTTCGGTTTTGGCGGCTTATTCCCGGGGTGACGTCCGCGAGGCGCGGGACTTACCCCGGGCTATATTATGTAGCCCCTTCGGGGCAGGAAAATCCGGACCACAAGTACTCACTTGCCTGATGGCCCTTACACGAGGTGGAAAACACCAAATCCCCACTGCCTCCGCGATGAGTGAACAGTGGCCAGTGAACAGTGGCCAGTGAACAGTGAGCAGAAAAAGCTTTCAAACCCGAATCCCCCTGCCCCCGTTTACAAAAGGGGGGGAATACGAAGAGCATTGCATTTGCGACACAGTCTCCTTCACCGTAATGACGCGCTTATTCCTTGCAGCTCCCCGTCTTTATTTGAGCGCTTATGAGGCTATGCCCATCCCGGCCGGCGGCCCTCCGCCCTACAAACTCATGCCGCTCAGCCATTCTTCCAATTTTATCGGAAGCTTAGGGGACCAGAAAAGCTTCATGTTTTTGTGTAGTAACCCCACATTTCAACGTGGGAAGCTATCTGAAAGTCAGACCAAGGGATTCCCAGTCCCATGCATACTGTTACCTGTAGCCAATCGAGATTCACTCTATGCTGAACCAAGGCATGCTGACAGGACAAACCAGAGGCCAGCCAGCTCGCAAGTCCAGGTAGCAGGTCCAGCATACCAGCCATCCCCGCGCGGTCAAGAGGAAACCTTTATACCCGCGTATTACGGGGCAGAAGGCCTATGGGGGATACCCTCCTTGCCTCAGGCCGCACGTCAACCTTTGACATTTTATCTCCAAATTCAAGGCTTGGCCATTGGTTCTTCCACCGCTTCTCCCTGCCTTGCCCTATCGGTTACCGGGGAGGAGTAGCTCCACCTTGGATTGGCTCTGGCAAAGGCTTTCTGAGGTGCCCTCAGAATGGCCAAAAAGGACCTCAGAACGCATATCTCAGAGGCCATAGTCGGACATGGATCGTGGCCAGAAGTGCCCGCAGAGGGGCGACCAGAGGGTTGGCTTCCAAGGGTGCATGGCTCATGCAAGAAGTTGGTGGCGTATATGTCGCAAAACAGGTAAGATTGCCTTTCGAGAACTGGATAATTCGATGTATTCTGCTTAGTTATTGAAACAGAGTACCTCGATCAGCTTCTACTCTTACCCGGTTGCATGTTTGAGGAGGTGATGGATGTGGTGGCGTCTAGTCTTTTTGGTGTCAGTGTTCCATCTGATGGTCTTTTCTCTCGCTTCTGCCGGTTTCGATGACGGCAAAGCGGCCTATGACACAGGCGATTACGCTAAAGCATATAGAGAGTTTAAGGAGTTGGCGGGCCAGGAACATGCTAATGCACAATCATGGCTGGGAAGGATGTATGCTGAGGGTCATGCGGTGCCTCAGGACTATGCCGAGGCAGTGAGGTGGTATCGCAAGTCTGCGGACAAGGGGGATGGCCTTGGGCTTTTTCTCCTGGGAGCCGCGTACTATGATGGCCATGGAGTACCACAGGACTATGCCGAGGCTGTGAAGTGGCTTCGCAAGGCGGCGGACCAAGGATATTCCTCAGCAGAATCGTTATTGGGAATCATGTACGATAACGGCCATGGCGTGCCGCAGGATTACGCCGAGGCTCTGAAATGGTACCGGAAGGCGGCGGATCAGGGAAATGCTGTCGCGCAATGGCGTCTGGGACACAGGTACTACACCGGACAAGGTGTGCAGCAAGACTACACCGAGGCTGTAAGGTGGTACCGGAAGGCGGCGGACCAGGGACACGTTTACGCTCAAGTTAATCTCGCAGCCATGTATGCTGAGGGCCATGCGGTACCTCGCGACTATGCCGAGGCAGAGAAGTGGTTCCGCAAGGCAGCAGACCAAGGAGATGCTCTTGCACAATTTGATTTGGGATTGATGTATGCCAAAGGCGAAGGTATCACGCAGGACTTTTCGCAAGCCTATATGTGGTATAGTCTAGCGGCTGCATTGGGCAATTCTGATGCTCAGAAGCAAAGAGACAAGGTCGCCAAGAAGATGACCCCATCCCAGATAGCAGAGGCGAAACGCCTTGCAAGCGAGTGGAAGCCGAAGGGCAAAGACTAGGGCTTGCCCAACTCCTCTTATCAATGACTGGGCAATGAGCGTAAATTGTCCCTATTCTGAACACACCCTTTAGGACTGGCGCGGGTTTGCATCTGGCTCGGGGCCTCGAGAACTGGACAAACTGACCAAGGGCTGACAAGTTCGAGTTCAGTATCAATCACCGTCTATCCCAGCAAAGCCTTCCTGTAACAAGGTCCTGGCCTCCTGCTGCCGTTCCGCCTGCTTCCTCTCGTGTATCCTGACAAAGGCCACAAAGGTCTTGAACCCCTCGATCAACATGGTGCCGAGCTGGCCTATGGTGCGCGGTGGGATTTCTTTATAGGCACGTCTCACCCTGCCACTATAAGAGTTTTCATAGAGGCCGATGTTTGCATCACTGATTGACCTGAAGCGCCGGACTAACTCAAAGGCAAAACCCTCGTCGGACCTGAAGCGGTGTGGATTGTCATCCATGTGGAGGTACATTCCTGCTACCACGCTGCCACACTGCACAGCCGAGAAGTCCCTGAATACCGTTAGCACCGCCTGTGCTGCCTGTACCTTGTGCTTATTCATCGCTCTACCATGTTCGTAATCGCTGGTGATACCTTCAGCGTAGTCTCGCATGATACCCACCACCTTCTCAAGACCTGCCAGTATCTTCCCGGACTTGTCCCTCTCGACAATCTTCTCCACTCGTTCTGCGTAGGGCTTAATCTCACTGGCCCCGATAGACTCCTGCCGTGGATCTCCGTGCCGCCGCTTCCGTTGCCGGTGTTGTTCGCACATCGCCCCGAACCTACTGGTAGCGGCTCTACTGCATCTCGGCACGCTGCAACTTCCCATCCTGTGACCCCTCCTTTTCTCTCGGTGAACAGCCTATAAACTAAGGACTACAGCCACTTTGGAGTCCCATTTCGGCACCTAGTGAGTGTTCATTGTGAACAGTTGCTCCACCTAGATTGACATCTGGTGAGCATCCAGCTATGTCAATGTGTAGCATTGGTTCACCCCCAGCACTCCTCCCCATTCTCAAAAGGGTTCTTCATAAGGCAACCATTCTTCACTATCCTTCATCTCCTGTAACACCTCTTCAACACGATAGATCAACTCCCCCCGCTCACGAGCACTGCCCACACCTCTGAATAGAGTCAGAGCCTCATTCAGTGCCTTGTGCGCCATGTCCTTGAAGTCTGCTTCAGGTTCAACAGGTCGATCACCGGTGGTGATTGTCTCTGCCTTTTCCCTGTTGTAATACTGGTTGGCAATCTCGGGGTACTCCTTTTGCATCCAACCTCTTACGGCATTAAGGCTATATTCCCCGCCCAACTCCTTGACAATATCCCTGTAGCTCTTTGCCCTTCCATCATCTCCAAGGTACTTCTCAGCCTTTATATACGGGTGAAACATCTCCTTGATCTCCCCCCGCTTCAATGTCTTGCCGTGTGCTGTGTTGGCCTGTGCTGCCAACCAAGGAAGCTCTTTCCGTTTGACCTTGATTACCTGGGCTTTCACCCAGACTGCGCCGTTTCTCTCCTGTGCCTCCAGCCTGTGCCACCCATCGTACAGCATCAGCACCTTCCCCACCTGGGCAAGCTTTATGGGTGGCATGTCCACCTCATTCTTGTACTTCTTAGCGTACTTCCGAACAGTGGCAGGGTCCATCTTGAACCGTGGCTGTACTTTCCCATCCCGCACAATGTCAGCAATTCGGACTTCCTCAACATCACCACCATTGTTGCTCATTATCTGAATACCATACCCTTTCGATATAGAATTGTGTACACAGGTACTCACAGACAGCCATGCTTTAAATCTTCAATTTGCTGTCAATCGAGTCCCAGACTCGTCTTCCTCGCCCCATGCGAACTTAAGGCTACTTTCCCCACCGTGCTTCCATTCAAGGATTAACTCCCCACTGCGGTAGTCTATTGTGATTCCCTTGAGAAGCTGGCGCATGACGGCGTTCAACTTGGCTTTATCGAGGGGTGTTCCCTTACAGGTCTCCTGCATCCTCTCAATGTTCAAGTCGGTCAGTCTCTCTCTGCGTAATGCTATCTCAGGCATCATGGCGTCCCGCTGGCGCTCCAGGTCTGCAATCTCAGCATCCAGGTCTTTAACCATTCTGGTCAGAACAGGATTGGGCTTTCCGTTTGCCAGCTTTTCTAGGATATCGATACGGGCATCCTGAGTAACATCTATTTGCATTGTGAGGCCATCCCATCCTTGGTCCAGGTGCTCAACCCCTATAGGGATTTTAAGGTAGTGAGCCTCTTTTACAAAGAACTGTTCCAGCATCTCATACCGGGTGGCCTTATATCTGCACCCTGCGCCCACCCTGGCTTTGGAGCAAGCCATGTAAGTGTAACCCCGTTTGCCCTTGTCAATAAGGCTCATGGTGGAACCACAGATGGGGCACTTTGCCAGCCCACCAAAGATGTTCCTTATGGGACTTCCGGCACTCCTGCCCCGAAGTGGTGCTTTACTTTGGGTCAGTGCTCGGACCTGCTGGTAAAGGTCTCTGTCAATGATGGCTGGGTAATAGTTCAATATAGGTGTTGTGGGCTTCTTGGTCTTCTTACCGTCTTCGTAGTCCATTATGTGAGGTATGAAGTCTCCCACCACAGTAGGACTGCTCAGGAGCAGCGAGATATAGGAGGAGTACCACATCTTGCCATGCCCAAAGTTAGGTATCCTGTCATGGTTCAGGGCTTTGACAATACTATGGATACCACAGCCAGTTGAAGCCATGTTAAAGACTCTGCGGACCACCTCTGCCCGTTCCTCTACTACCTTGAAGGTGTTGGTTGCCTTGTCAAACTCAAGCCAAGCTGGGAGTCGTGCTAAAACAGCTTGCTCTGGCATCTGCGCCCGCTTCTTTGTCCATGCAGACTTGATCCTGTTGGACTTAACGACACTCTCCTGGTTGGCCCGCCACATGTTGAGGATAGAACCTACCATGTCAATGGGATTGGCGTTGAGGCTTTCCCTGCTGTATTCCTTATCATCCATCAGGGTGACAAGCGTGATACCACTGGTGATGATCTGAAGGAACAAAGACTGAGCATCAACAATGCAATCCCTGGTCAGCCGGTCCAGGTTCTCAACGAGGAGGTAGCTACCCTTTTCAACGTCTCCCCGTCTCAATGCCTCCAGGAATACACTGAGTGCTCCAGTGGCAGCATTCTGCCCACGGAAGCCAGAGACACCCAAATCTTCATAGGTCAGCTTGTCATCGAGTTCCAGGGCGTGCTCTTCAGCCCATTTCACGGCACCTTCAAACTGCCGCCTCTTACTGTCCCCTTTGATCTGATCGGGAGTCGAGAATCTGATGTACGAGTAGGCCTTCATTGATCCCTCCTGTGCTGCGGTGAGTGTGAATCACTCACGAGACAGGAGGCACAATAGCAGAGCTGGGGTCTTTAGTCCAGAACATCTTGCGGAAGTGATAGCCGTATATGGCCATGGAAATTACCTCACCGAAAGAGTTATGGTAATCGGCGATCGCCTTCCTCATGATCTTCCAGTAATAGATTTTGGATTTATGGTCGACAATCCCCAGGTACCAGAGTGAGCGGACAAAGGTCAGCAGGTCATTTTTTTCGAGGTAAGTCCTGGTCCTTGGGCGGTAGGCCCGAAGAAATGCAAGCATCCGGTTATAATACATTTCCGGAGAATAAACGGAGTTCATAACCCAGCGGTAGCCCTCGATTATTTTTTCCCTGTCCATCATGGTGACGAAGTTCAGAGATCCGCCCGCATCCGTATTATCACCCGAAGATTTGAAGAGCATTCTTCCCTCGCTCTCCAGGCGCGAATGAAGCCGTGTGCCCGGGATCGCGGTAAGCAACCCGATCATTGCGGTCACGATTCCGTTTTTCTGGATGAAGTTTACCTGTCTCTGGAAAACGTCCGGCGGGTCGCTGTCAAAGCCGATTATGAACCCGCCCATGACCGCCAGGCCGTGCCTTTGTATCGTTGCAACCGATTCAGAGAGGCTGCGTTTGAGATTCTGCGCCTTACCGCATTCTTTCAACCCCTCTTCGACTGGGGTCTCCAGGCCGAGAAACACCTTGTTGAACCCGGCCTGCACCATCAGGTTCATCAATTCAGTATCTTCCGCCAGATTTACGGAAGCTTCCGTTAAGAAGTTAAGGCGCCGAAACCGGCCTTTCTGCCAGGAGATTATGGCTCTTAGAAGGCCTTTTACCTTCTGCTTGTTGCCGATGAAGTTATCATCGACAATAAAGACCGTTCCGCGCCAGCCACGGGAGTAGAGCGCCTCCAGTTCGGCCAGCATCTGTTCGTCCCGCTTGACCCTGGGTACCCGCCCATTCATGACGATCACGTCACAGAATTCGCAGTTGAAAGGACATCCCCTGGAGTACTGAATTGACATGGATACATAGTCGTTCATATTGATAAGGTCCCACAGGGGAACAGGGATACCTTCCAGAGAAGGGAAGTCTGAGGCCCGGTAAAACCTCTTTGGCCGTCCCGTTTCCAGGTCCCTTACGACTTCTGAAATTATCGACTCGGCTTCTCCCAGGACCATGTGGTCAATATCGGCGAAGTCGTCCGGATAAGCCCGGAAAAGGGGGCCGCCTCCGACCACCCTTACGCCAAGCGCGCGGCAATGGTCCACGACCTGCCGGGCTGAAATTTTCTGAGCGATCATGGCGCTTATGAAGACGTAATCCGCCCACAGCAGATCCTCATCACTGAGCGCCCTTACGTTTAGATCCACCAGCCTTTTTTCCCAGGAATCCGGGAGCATTGCGGCTACGGTCAAGGCCCCGAGAGGGGGAAAGGCCGCTTTTCTTCGCACAACTCTAAGAGCGTGTTTAAAGCTCCAGAAGGTTTCGGAAACCAGTGGATATACGAGAAGAATCTTCATTTGAGTCCTCTATTCTGAAGGGAACTGCAAGTGGATCAGGTGACATTCATGGCTGGGAGTTTACAGCCTGCGTTCATGCAGGTCAACAGGAGATCCGCTTGAGTCAAAGGTTACATTATACTGTCCCTTTATTGCTTTTTTGTGGACAATTCCGCACATTTTGGTTACTTGCCTAAAATATTTCAGCGTTCAAACTCCACGATATGGAGGAACTCAAACATATGGCTCTTGTTGTGCAGAAGTACGGCGGAACCTCGGTTGCCGATGCGCAACGAATTAATGCGGTGGCCGGACGGGTCCTCGCGAGGAAGAAAGAGGGCGACCAGTTAGTTGTGGTCCTTTCGGCCCGAGCTGGTGAAACCGACCGGCTGATCAAGCTGGGGTGCGAGATTACCGACTGTCCCGATCCGCGTGAGTTGGACGTTCTGCTTGCCACCGGCGAGCAGACCACTATAGCTCTGTTCTGCATTGCTGTAAAAGCCATGGGGTCCGAGGCCGTTTCCATGACCGGATACCAGGCCGGGATCATGACAGACGGCCGGTTCGGCGAGGCCCGCATAAGCTGGATACAGACCCAGCCCATCATCGAGAGTCTGCAGGAGGGCAAGATCGTAGTGGTGGCCGGGTTCCAGGGATATGACGATGACGGGAACATCACCACGCTGGGGCGCGGAGGGTCCGATACTACGGCGGTAGCGCTTGCTGCGGCTCTTCATGCCAGCGAATGCGAGATATACACGGACGTGGAAGGCGTGTTCACCGCAGATCCCAACATATGCTCCAAAGCGCGCAAGCTGGATAAAATAAGCTACGAAGAAATGCTTGAGATGGCCAGTATGGGGGCCAAGGTCCTCCATCATCGTTCGGTGGAATTCGGCATGAAGTACGATGTGCCCATCAGGGTGCTTTCCTCCTTCATCGACGGGCCGGGCACCCTTGTTACACGGGAGGATGAAATAATGGAAAAGATGGTGGTTTCCGGAATCACGTACAACAAAAACGAAGGCCGGGTGACGATCACCAACGTCCCCGACCAGCCGGGAGTCGCCGCGAGGGTTTTCCAGCCCATCTCGGCCGCAAATATAAACGTTGACCTCATTGTCCAGGGCGCAAGCGGTGTTCCGGGCAGGGCAAATATTTCATTTACGGTTCCAAAGACCTCTTACGATCAGACCCTTGACATACTGGGGTCACTTGCGTCAGAACTGGGCGAATGCCAGGTAATGGGCGATCCGGGCATTGCCAAGGTTTCCGTCATCGGGCTTGGAATGAGGAGCAACAGCGGAGTGGCGGCCATGATGTTCGAAACGCTCTCCAGAGAAAACATCAATATCAAGATGATTGCCACCTCGGAGATAAAGATTTCCTGTATAATCGACGAAAAATATACCGAATTGGCCGTAAGAGTTTTGCATGACGCCTTCGATCTGGACAGGGAATTGCGAGGGGGCGGAAGCATTCAGATTCAGGAAGAAAAGCAATAGGCCGGGAACATGCCTGTTCAATGCCCATGTCGCATGTCCCGGCAAGTGGCTCAACAGTTAACGGAAACGATTCCCTTCGAGCGTTGCCTCAGTTTTCAAACTTCTGCTGCCTCCTCCAGTCTCACGGCCACAATCAATTACGGGAATTGTAAAAATGTGCAAATTAATCGGGAGAATAGGCAATGGAAGTGAAAATCTATGATACCACGCTTCGTGACGGTACGCAGGCCGAGGATTTTTGCTTTTCGGCGGACGACAAGGTCCGCATAGCTCTCAAGCTCGATGATATCGGCATTCATTACATCGAGGGAGGCTGGCCCGGATCAAACCCGAAAGATGCGGAGTTTTTCCGGGAAATCCAGAACTATCACCTCAAGCAGGCCAAAATTGCCGCTTTCGGCTCAACTCACCATCCGGGTTCTACCGCTGCTTCCGATCCCAACCTCAAGGCCCTGCTGGAAGCCAATACCGAATTGGTAACTATATTCGGAAAAAGCTGGACGGTGCATGTAAAAGAAGCCCTGCACACAAGCTTAGAGCGCAACCTCGATCTCATTGCCGATAGCATTAAATTTCTGCGCCGGCAGGGAAAAACCGTCTTTTACGACGCTGAACATTTCTTTGATGGTTTCTACGACGACCCGCAATACGCGCTGGCCACTGTTGGGAAGGCGATAGAGGCCGGAGCTGAGTGCGTGATCCTGTGCGACACGAACGGAGGGTCCCTGCCCAGTCGAATCCGAAAGGGCATAGAAGCCTACAAGGAGAAATTCCCCGATATGCCATTCGGAATTCACGCGCACAATGACTCGGACCTTGCTGTCGCAAACTCCCTGTCAGCCGTGGAGATGGGCGCTGTGCAGGTCCAGGGAACGATCAACGGGGTCGGGGAAAGATGTGGAAACGCAGACCTTTGCTCGATAATAGCCAACCTTTGCCTGAAAATGGGACTCGCCTGCCTTGGGCCGGAGAACCTTTCGAAATTGCGACAGGTGAGCCGCTTCATACTGGAGCTGGCAAACATCCCGTCGAACCGCTATCAGCCGTTTATCGGCCGAAGCGCCTTTGCTCACAAAGGAGGCGTCCACATCAGCGCAGTCGAAAAAAACCCGAAGACATACGAGCACATCGACCCCAGTCTTGTTGGCAACAAACGCAGAATTCTCGTTTCGGATCTTTCCGGGCGCGCCGCAGTTAAGCAGAAAGCCGAGGAATTCGGCCTGGAATTTTCGAAGAGCGACCCGGTGGCCATGCAGGTGCTCGAAGAGCTAAAGGACCTCGAAAACCAGGGGTTTCAGTTCGAGGCGGCGGATGCGAGTTTTGAGCTTCTTATCAACAGGACGATGGGTAAGAGCAAGAAATATTTCGACCTCGTCAGCTTCCGCGTAATCGACCAGAAGCAGAGCGAAAACAAGGACCCTGTAGCCGAGGCGACTATCCAGATCCGGGTGGGAGGCCAGCTCGAACATACCGCCGCCCTTGGCAACGGCCCGGTGAACGCCCTGGACAAGGCTTTGCGAAAGTCTCTGGAAAAATTCTATCCCGAGCTGAAAAACATGGAACTAATCGACTATAAAGTGCGCGTCCTGCCAGGCTTTGCAGGTACCGGGTCAAAGGTGCGCGTGCTCATCGAATCCACTGACGGGCAAGACCAATGGGGGACGGTCGGCGTCTCCCACGACATCATCGAAGCAAGCTGGCAGGCCCTCGTGGACAGTATCAACTACAAGATGTACAAAGCAGAGAAAAACAGCGGCGCTAAGAAATCCGTAGAGAGAAAAAAAGAGCGCTGAATGCGCCCGGCCTTAAAACTCTACAGGGCCGGCATACCCAGTCAACTCGACGTAGCCTTCTCCCGTCACGGCCCGGCCCTGCGCCCCGGAGCCCTCAGCTCTAACACTTCCTTCCCAGTAGGTTACGCGCGTGCTGCCGGGGGTTTCCATCTCCTGATCGGCCATATTGGGAAGAATTTTTATCCGCAGATCGAGTGGAATTACCTCCAGCAGCCATAAAGCCGGATAGAGCGCCCCCGAATGGGGACTCTTCCAGGTGTCAAGAACGCTTACGCGAAATTCCTTGGAAGAAAGCCATGTGGGCTTTCCTTCCCTGTCCACGAATGTGCCGCTCGATACAGGGCTGTACCCGCCGGTTTTTTCGCGCATCAGATAGATCATTAGTTCGCTTCCGTCAGATAAGTTCAAGCTGAACCAGTCCCAGCCGGCGAATCGGGGATCCAAAGGGGCGCTCTTGAATTCATGGTCCATCCACGCGGTCCCGTGCACCGGCCTTTCCCGCCCGCCAACGGTCACGCTGCCGGCCGCTTCCAGACGGGAAATCGAGTAATAACAACCGGCCTCCCGGGGTCCGTCCAAATTGCTGCTCACGTCCGGCTCACCGTGCACAACGGGGTTTTTAAGAGGAACAAGATCGAGGGCGAACGAAAAATCGGCCGCTTTTGCCGAGACATGATGGAGTCCAGGCGCGATTACAGCCTCACAGCCGTTGACAAAGACCTCGAACCGGCCCTCCCTTTCCCTGGCGCCGGCAAGTTGCAGAGCGGCCCGCGACATCTTTTCAGAATGCGCGAATTCATTGGACGAAATATCTGAAATGGCGGCGTGGACAATAAACACCTGATCCGCGCGCCACGCTGACGGCGTTGCGGAGCTTACTTTCTCGTCTTGGACCGGGACTGCGCGAATCCGGAAAAAGGTGAGCTGAAAACCGTACCGGGCGCCGTCATCGGAGAGCAGATTGCCCGTGTAATACCACCACTCGACCCGGTGGTCCGGATGCGAAGCATGATCCAACGGAAACCTGAGGTTGCAGGGGCCGGAGACAGAGGGATAATCTGCGGCCGGAGAGGAAGTTTGCACCGGGCAAAAAGCAATAGTGGCCAGAAGAGCCAGGGTTAGAACTAAACTGAAGTTTTCCCGCATCGTTATCAAAGTGGAGAGGCGCTGCCCTTTACACTTAAAGCCTTGCCGGGGGGGTGGGAGATTAGACCTTGCTCGCTGCGACCAACCGGGCGAAATGCTCGAATGAACGATCGTAGGTTCTTTCAGCATCCGTGGGAAAGCAGCATACCGGGAGTTGTCTGCTCTTCAGGTGGTACTCTATACACTCGCAGCACACACCCGACCTGGGGCATCCATTATAGGTGCACGCACATTTGCTGCTGTTTTTTTCTTTCCTGCATTCCATCAGTGGACCACAAGCTGATGATGGTTTGAACCGCCTTTGCCGCCCTTTATAAGAACTGCAGCCAGTACACAAAGGAGGACGGCTTCCCAGACAATAACTGCAGTCCAGCTTTCCGTCAGCCCATAAGTAATTCCGCCGCCAATAATCGCAGGAACTCCCGAAAGAACTATCATTCCAAAGCGCCATGCCCAGTTCATTATGATCTCTCCAGAATGTGAATGCGAATGTGAAAGAGCGGTTTCTTGTCTTGTATTCCTAGCATAAGGACATCAATTTTTCAATATTATTGTATTCAGATCAGTCAGTCTCATGAACTGCTGCTGGAGCGCTTTCCGCATTCGATTCCGTACTTTTTGATCTTGTAGTGGATAGCCCTGCGGCTTATTCCCAGCAGATGAGCGGCTTCCTTCTGAACGAAGCCCGCCTGCTGTAAAGCCCGCAAAATCGCATTTCGTTCGCTTTCCTCTAGTGACAGCGCAGAAGTATCGCCTGCTGCAGCCGGGGACTTGCGCGGTGCATCGGGGAGCCCTGAAAGGCTCAGGTCGCTTTTGTGCAGTATCCCATCTCTACACAGGACCACGCTGCCCTCCAAGGCATTTTTGAGTTCTCTCACATTCCCCGGCCAGGGATATTCGCAGAGCCATTTGATAGTTTCGGCGGGCAGCCTGACCTGCGGGAGGTTCTGGTTTTTACAGAAGTTTTCCACAAACTGATGCGCAAGGACGGGTATATCCTCGCGCCGTTCCCGCAGGGGTGGAATCTTCAGGGTCACTACGCGAAGCCGGTAGTACAGGTCCTCGCGAAAATCCCCTGCGGCGACATCTTCGACGAGGTTGACGTTGGTTGCAGAAATTACCCGGCAGTTCACCGGGATTTCTTTAATATCTCCGATCTTTCTGATTTTCCTGTCTTCCAGGAACCTCAGGAGCCTCACCTGCATATCATGGGAAATATTTCCTATCTCATCGAGAAACAGGGTGCCTTTGTCAGCCGCCTCGATCAGTCCTTTTTTGTCCTTGATCGCGTGGGTAAAGGCGCCACGAACGTGCCCGAAAAGCTCACTCTCCAGCAATCCGCTCGGAGTGGAGCCGCAGTCCACAACAATAAAGGGCTGCTCGCGCCGGGGACCTCGCTGGTGCAGAAGGCGCGCGACTCGCTCCTTGCCCACCCCGCTCTCGCCAAGGATCAATACGTTTACGTCGCTTCTGGCAATGCGGTCCACCAGGTCGTACAATTCGCGCATTGCCGGGCTTTTCCCGCCCCAGAGCGACTCGCTCAATGGAGGGAGCGTATCGACCGTGGGTTTTGGCGCGCTTTTTTTGAGCACCTCCTGGACTTTCGAGATCAACTCGCGTCCGTTGAAAGGTTTTGTCAGGTAGTCAATGGCCCCCGCTTTAAGAGCCTTTACCGCATCCGGGATTGTCCCATAGGCTGTAAGAAACATGACTGGAAGTCCAGGACGGACCTGCTGGGCGGCGGAAAACAGGTCCATGCCGCCCATACCCGGCATCTTTACGTCAGTTATCATCAGGTCTACCGGCCTGTTTTTGAGTAGCTCGAGGGCTTCTTCGCCTCCTGCAGCGGTCAGGACCCTGTAGTCGATCGAGGAAAGCCTGGCTTCCAGAACAGCCAGGATGTTCAGGTCATCATCTACTACAAGAATTATTGGTTTATTGGACAACTTCGTCTCCGAGATAGAGGAGATCACGGGGTGGCTTCCTGCTTCTTCTCCTGATATTTGCGATGTATTTCCTCGAGAGATTCAAGCTGGTGACGCAGTCGCCGGATTTCACGCTCGCGAAGCTCCAGCTTGGACATAAGAGTCTGCATCTCCTTCTGTTTTGTCTGGAGAATCACCCTGGAATCTATCTCTCTGGCGGCCCGGCGGCCCTTGCTCTCCGTTAGACTTCCAACTGAGGTTTGGAGCCTGAGCAAAAAGGGAGTCATCATTCTCGGGTCCTCGCACCCTTGCAGGGATTTAACCTGTGAGCTCCATTTTTTCCAGCTTGATATAGCATCCGCGTATTCATCGGAGGTATCGGCGAGGACGAGCTTGACTGATGAAAGCCCAAAGAGGGCCTGGCGGCTGATTTCGGGGTCCTGCGTACTTTCGCTCAGTATCTCGAATCCGATTTTCGCCCTCTGGTAGTCGCTTGCGTTGAAGGCATTCACTGCGTCCTTGAGGGCTTCCCGCTCGACATCACGCCGGATAGAATCAGAGCAGGCCGATTTTTCTTCGGCTGCCAACGAAAATGAAAAACTTCCGTAAATCAAAAGGAAAATGACAAGCCCAATAAATCTGCGCTGAATCCGCGTCTTCAGAACCATCGTTCATTCTTTCCGATTTAGAGGAAGGGTGAAGCTGAAGATGCTGCCTTCGCCCGGTTTGCTGCGAATGCCAATTTCGCCTCCGTGCGCCTCGACGATGTACTTGGAAATGCTCAGCCCAAGTCCGACTCCGTCAACCTCGTCCCGAACGCCGGATGCCCTGTAATACTTATGAAAGACAAGGGCTTGCTCGGCATCAGGAATCCCCGGCCCTCTGTCTGTGACCGAGAACACCAAGCGGGGGGCTTTCGCCGAGTCCTCTCGCCTTACAGAAACCAGAATTGCGCTGCCGTGCGGCGAAAACTTTATAGCATTTCCGAGCAAATTGAGCAAAACCTGCTGCAGATTATCCGGATCACAGTAAAAATCAAATATTGCAGAGTCGATTTCCGAATCGATAGAGATATCCTTCGCCTCCGCTGCGGGAATCAGTCGCGATATAGTGCCCTGGACGAATTCGCCAAGATCGATCACGCGCGGATGGATTTCGACCGCTCCGGCCTCCAGACGCGATATCTGCATGAGATGGTTGAGCAGCGTCGTAATGCGCTCCAATTCATTGCTTGCTATCAGCAGGAACCGCCTCTGCTTTTCGTTTATGTCCCCCATGACCTCTTCGGCAATCAGATTCACCGATTCGCGGATGGAGGTCAGAGGGGTTCGGATTTCGTGGCTGAGCATCGATATGAAATCGGACCTCATGCGCTCTTCTTCAGTGAGCCGGGCCGCCATGTCGTTGAAAGCACCCGCAAGCCCCCCGAATTCGTCGTTCGAATAAACTCGGATGGGGTCGGTAAGCCCCGAGCGGGACATAGCCTTGATCCCCCGCCTCAGCTCGCGGAGCGGCCGGATCATCCCGAAACTGAAGCCAATGACCCCGAACAGTCCGATCAACAAAGAGGCCGAAACGCCTACAACCCCCCACTCGATCGCTCTTCGACCCTGGACGTTGAGACTTTTTACCATCTTTTCGATCTGTTGTTCGTTGGCTGTCCTGGCCTTCTGTATCTTCTCGACCCATTCGTTTATGAGCTCTTCCTTGAGCCAGGGAACGTCCGAATGTTCGGCATCGGCCTGTTGCTTGTCGGATTCGAACTGCTCCCGGTATTCCCGGTAAAGAGCTTCCCAGGGATTATCATCGCCTCCGCCCGCTCCGAGCCACAGGATATCGAACAGGTTGGATTCGTATTCTTTCTGCCCGGCTGAAAAGTACTCCTTATACTCTTCTTTTTTCAGAAGGTCGTATTTTTTTTCATTCTCCGCCATCCACCAGAGTGTGTCTATCATCTTCTTGGACGCTGTTGAAATGCGGTATTTTCGATTGGCGATATCCTCGGAGATTCTACCGAATTCCTGAATGTGGACGAAAAGAGAAAGAATGGTCCCGTAGAAAATAAGGCAGGCTAAAAGATACCAGGCAAAAAGCTTGACAAGTATTCCGGATTTTATCTTCATCGGCGTAAAAGATCCACACCTCGCAGAGCGTCGAGACTGAGCACCAGCCCAGGCTCGGGCATCATACTCCTAAACCTGGCCAGTGATAACACGGATTATCACGAATAAAAATTGCCTTAGGCCCGGCCAGAACGTCGGACTCCTAAACGCCGGTTATAGTAAACCATTGGAAAAGCGACGAAAAGCGAAAAATAATATGAATGGGTGAATGGGTGAGTTAAGAGCGGGTGAATTCCTCAAATCTTTGCATGTCGCGCGCCTTCTTTGTTCGCCCAAGGTATAGGCCGGCCTCTTCAATGGTTTTCCAGACACTGCAGGAGGAGTTCCGGCAGGCTCATCACAGCCAACATGCCCGTGGCTTTTTCCTTTAGCGAACTATAGCACCAGTTACAGGTGCAAACGATCTTGTCCAGGTTCAGTTCCGTAGCCTTTTTCACGACGTTGCCGCCAGACTCCTTGCAGCAATGGTTCTTCGGCAGATCAACGACCCTTAAACCTTCGATCCCATCCAATCGCTTACGGTATCGATCCCAATTCAGGAATGTTCCGGGATAGAGAGCGCGATGGATGGTGTGGCACCCTTCAAAGTATCCAATCACCGCCGGTTTCATTTTGAGCCGGTGATTCTCAATCTTGTCGAGAATCAGGTCGACAATGTAAACGTGGGTGTCCGTGGCATCCTTGAAGGCATGTTTCGCGGCATGCGCGCACCCGACACAACAATAAGCCAGGGTGGTCGCTCCTTTTTGGCGGGCAAGGTCGAGGTTGAGCTGGTTGAATTCCAGGCTGAGTGTTCGGGCACGGTCGAGTTCTTCTCCTGTGCTCTCCACAATCAAGGGCCACCCGCAACAATATTCACGGTCAAAATGGGTATGGTCCACGCTCAGCAGATCCAGCAGCCTGATGTAGTCACGCAACAGGAACGGACTTGTGAAGGGCCTGTAACAACCGAAGAAGATGCCGTTCTCCGCCCTGGCCTTGGGTTTTGCAATACCGTGTGCTGCCAGAACTCCGGCTCGGAGAACCGGACTCATCCCATGGTTTCCATATTTTCTGATTGATTCAATCTCCTCGGGAATCGTTCGGCCGCAGGCAAGTATCTTCGCCCTTTCCCGATCAATTGCGACTCGCTCGCCGGCAAACTTGCCACTTTTAGTCATAACACACCTCCTTGACCCCGGTTTCGATCAATATCTATCCCATATATCATTTTCCGGCCATACCGTCTCATACTATTTGGAAGCTCCATTGGCGTGCCTCTTGCCCGTCAGATTATGAAGTGGTATGGTTTTGCGGGCTGTGGGGTTGCTTAAGAAGTTTTTTAGGGAAGAATCCGGCTCCAAAATGCGGTTCAGATGCATAGCATTCAACTTGAAGCATTATTCTAGGCAAGAGATGAAATATACAAACCCGGATCTGTCCAACTCGGCGCTCGTGACCATTGACGTTCAACGCGACTTCTCGCTGCCCGGCTCGCCGGCCGAGATTCCCGGAACGGTGAACATTGTGCCCTATATCGTAAAACTTCTTAAAGCCTACCGCGCAAGCGGAAGACCCATAGTTCACATAGTCCGGTTATACCTTAGCGATGGATCCAACGTGGACCTCTGCCGTCGAGAATTTATCCAAAGCGGGAAAGAACTGGTACGCCCCGGATCAGCCGGCGCCGAACTGGTTCAGAAACTTCTCCCCACAGCGGATATTAAGCTTAACTGTCCTCATCTGCTCGGGGGAGGGACTCAGACGCTGGGACCCGGAGAGGTTGTCATCTATAAGCCCCGGTGGGGCGCATTCTTTGGGACCCCTTTGCAGGATCATCTCGACGGATTGCTGGTCAACACATTGGTTGTCTGTGGCTGCAATTTCCCCAACTGTCCTCGCACAACGATATACGAGGCGAGCGAACGGGATTTCCGAATTGTCCTTGTTGAAGAGGCTGTGTCAGGGATATATCAGCAAGGGAAAGATGAGCTCCGGAACATCGGCGTCCACCTGTGGTCAACTGAGATACTGATCAAAAGACTGAACGCCGAATGTAGAGTTCCAGGCGACGCGCTGATAGCGCTTTAATTTAAGGAATTGAAGGATTTTAGGAATTGAGGAATTCAAAAAATGATCAATCGGGAAGCTGAGGAATTGAAAAATCCCTCAATCCCCTGATTCTTGAATCCTTATCCTGCCGCCTTCAAAATATCTTCAAAGACCCTGATAAATTGGTCAGATTCCATCGACCGGTCGAATTCTCTCAACCACTTCCTCGTGTATTCGCGGTCAAAATCAGGATTCTTAACGATTATTGAATGGACGTCTTCAAGGTCTCTTGGCCGGCCGGCAAAGACCTTGTGGATGATCACGTCCTCAACAGACGCAAACATTACCGGAGCATCCTGAAAGTAAATGGACTTTGCCCTTTCGATAGCCTGCCTCTCATAAGGGGTGAAAGAAAAGATAAAATCAACCCTTATGGCGGTGTTTCTATCTTTTGTTGGAAGGACGAATGTTTTTTGCGTAAAAGCCCTGAAATCTTCGGGGATTACATCGAGATCGATGTCCTTGACTACTTTAAGGACGCTCTCCAATTCATCGATATTTACTCCGAGCGTGATATCTATATCCCTGGTCATTCTCGGCGTACCATAGAGCAGCACTGCCTGTCCCCCGATAATCATATAAGGCAGGTTGTTCCGTTTCAGCGCATGTGAGATTCTGATGATGAGTTCATTAAACATGGTTTAATATCTTGGCGATCCTTATATCCACTTCGATGCCCTCGAGGGGGTCTTTCAGCGGGAGCACCCCGAGTTGAACGCCTTCCTTCCACATTTCTTCAAACAGTTTGAGGGATTCAAAGTAATCAGATTTTTCCTTCCTAAGATATGCCTTGTTGAATTCGGACAAAAGTTGGCCGTCTTTTACCATGCGTCCTCCTATTTCTCAAAGAACCGCGCGCTCCAGTGTTCAGGCTTTGTCAATTTAGGAATTGAAGAATTGAGGAATTGAAAAGTCCCTAAATCCCTCAATCCCTCAATCCTTTCTTACAGTTTCAAACCAGGCTGGATCATAGGCGCTTCCGGTTCTTCTTTGCTTTGCTCAACTATATTCAGCCACTTCGAAAGGCAGCGGTCGAGGATTTCTTCGGCCCGGCGCCCGTCGAGCCGGTATTTCTCCGGAATGAATGCGACCGTTGGGGCGTAGATTCCGTCCTTTTTAGCCAGGAAGGGGCATTCTTCCAGCAATTCGTCCGTGAGCTTCACCAGGTAGGAAAGAGACCTGGCGAGTATAGTGCGGCAGTCCCGGACAGGCACATTTTCCGCTGTGCAGCAGTTGGCGAAAATGCGAAGGCCCACAAAAACTGCATCCCGTTCAAGGTCCTCAGGACGGATTACCTCTTTTCTTAGAAAGGGCAAAGGAGCTATCAGCGATATCCTGAGCGGCTGTGAGGAATAGTCCTCCCCGCTGGCTATTCTTGTTTCCCTCAGCACGTCAACCAGCCGCTCCATACTCGGGTCAAATTCCCTTATGATGCTTTTCACGGACAGTTCGTCCAGTTTCCTCAAGATTTCTTCCTTAAAATCACTTCGGACCAGGACGCTGCATCCGTGATTTTCCAGGCAGAGATCGGCGCCAGTCTGTCCCGGATCGGTTTCGTCAGGGTTATCCAGGTAGACTACCCGCAGCTCCCTGAAACCTTCGGAGGCAACCTCGGCCAGCGCTTTTTGTGCGTGCTCCTCAAAAAGACGGTCCAGCGAATCGATTTCTTCCTGTTCGATAAAAGCCACCTGCGAGGCCTGGACAATATCGTCAACTGCGACCACCTGGAGTACGTGTCGAGAGTAGTCGAACGGTTCGTGGCTGCCTTTCCACTGGTCGAAAGTCAGGATTTGGAGTTCCTTCTTCAGGGCGTCGGGGAGTCTGTCTATGCCTTCGGTCCCGGTTAGATTTTCCCTGGGGATAATCAGGGTCTTGCACCCCGCTGCATATGCGGTCTCCAGTTTTACTCCCATCCCGCCTATGTTGGTAACCCGACCCTGGGTATCGATTTCGCCGGTTGCGGCGACATCGCGGCGGATTTTTCGATTCCCGAAAAGCGAAGTCAATGCAAGGGCGATGGAAGCCCCGGCTGAAGGGCCGTCCTTTCTGGTCGAGCCGCCCATAAAGTGCAGGTGCACCGGAGTGGACATGTCATAAGCGTCTATGCCCAGTTCTCTTGCGAGGTGGAGGATGGCGGTCGAGGCCACCTTTCGGCTCTCGTCCATCACGCGCTCGATATTTCCGGTGGTATGGACCATACTCAGATAAGATTGGGAGCCGTTCATTCTCTCATGACCGGTCCGCACCGGGGTTGCCTGAATGGGGATCAGGGTGCCGATCCCCATCTCCATGTTGACCCCAAGAGCCATCATCTCGCCGATGCGGTCATCTTCGTTAATAAGGCGCTGGTGAATCGGCGCATTGAGATATTTGTGTATTTTAACGAGGTCAAGTTTTACCGAGCTTTTGCCCTTGGCCATGATCTCCTTGCGCTGGGTGCGGAGAAAAAGTGTGCGCATGATGCGTTCGAGGTCGCGTACACCCGCTTCCGAGGTGTAATCGCGAATAAGGTTCCTAAGGATTTCGCTCTCCTCCTCGGGGTCGAAGAAGATTTCATCCTGCCCGATCAGGTAGCGCTCCCGAAGACGCTGAACCAGGAACTCCCTGGCAATGGCGATTTTTTCGTCCACGCTGTACCTGTCCAGAAAAATGACCTCACATCGGTTGATAATCGCCGCCGGGACCGTGTCGATTGTGTTGGCGGTGAGAATGAAATGGCAGTTCGAAAGGTCTATATCGATTGTGCTCTGGGCATATTTGTCGTGGAAAAGGTGGTTCTGCTCCGGGTCGAGTATCTCCAGCAGGGTGGCGATTGCGAACTTTTCCGTTTTGTCCGCCTCGTCCATTATGAACATCCCGTTCATAACGCCCATCTTTATCAGGCCCTGAACTATCAGGCCAGGTTTTGAGCCCTCATAGGTAAACCCGTAGCCCCGGATGTCTGCCTCGTCCTTCATGCCGCCCAGTGAAATCTTATGGTAAGGAATGCCGAGATTGCGCGCGATGGAAATCGCCAGAGAAGTCTTGCCCACTCCCGGGGGACCCACAAAAAGAAGGGCGCTCCCGGTCTTGTGCCAGTGTCTTCTCTCAGATTCTTTGAAATGCTGATATCGCCAGATAAGGTTCGCAAAAAAATCCGATATTATTTCCTTTGGCGTTTTCAGGCCGTAATGCGAGCGGTTAAGTCCTTCGTCAAATTCTTCCGGAGTTACCCAGATATTTTTTATTTTTCCCCAGGGAATTGCGAGCAGGGTTTCAATCAATTCCGTGTACTTTGCGCCGCTTTGCCCTGCAGCGTTCATCTTATTCTTTTCAATCAGCTCGGTTACCGCTTGCGGTATGTCAGGGTCGGTTCGAGCATCATCCATGCGCTCCTTGAGGGTCTTTGTCTGCGGGGGCGCTGGCTCCGTTCTGGGTTGGGGGAACACTGGCTGAGCTTCCTGTCTGTTTATGATGTCTCCTGGTTCCACAAAAACCTCCAGATTCTTTTTGAAAGTATCGAAAAGTTGAGGCATAGGTATTTCTTGGTCTAAATTTGGCGAAATATCAAGCTCTTTTAAAAGCGCGCCTGCCCCCCAGCGTTTCCCGAACGCTTTGAACAGCTCCATCCCTTCGATTGAATCGTGGTGAATGGTAATGGCAAACAACCGCAGGACCTTCCTCAGATCTGACGTTTTTTTTGAAAGTGCGTGTCCTGAGATGAGACTGTTTCGGTAAGTATGGCTCAGGACCCGCAGCTTCATTTCCAAATCCAGGTCTGCAAAAAGGTCGACGAGGAAGTTTCCGGGCAAGTCGGCAAGGTGCCTGGAGTAAGCTGCAGTTATTCGCCCCAGCCTGAAATCGAATTCGTCGGGGCGTTGAGCCCTCTCCAGCAGCTCGACATAATTCTTCCCGATTATTCCGTTTACCGGATTGCTCAGTACTTCCAAAAACGCATGGTAACCTTTTGGGTCCCTTTTCCCCCATGTTGCCGCAAACTCGATATCAGAGCGGATGACGTCAAACTCGCTTGCGTTGGGAAAGACAAGATGCTCGAAATGGTGTCTCAAAAGAAACTCGGAGAATTTGAGCATCCCTTGCTCTTTCAGGGCTCCAGCCGGCTCTTTGAACTCCGACCGGTACGAAAGAATATGGGCCAGGTAATCCAACAGGTTCTCATGTATCAGGATGGTCCAGCTCCTTTTTTGACGTAAAAGCAGCGTCGGCAACAATATTTTGTTTTCCTCGTCCTCCATGCGGCGGAAGATGATAGACTGACGAAGGTCCGCAAGCTGCACAAGGCTCACCCCTCGGTCGTTTCTGAAATAAGGTATGGTATTTTGACTCAGTATGGTCTGAAAGGTCTCGAATACTCTATTTATCGATTTATACGCAGGCACCGGCACGGTATTCAGAACCTTGTGATCCAACTCTATGGGGAGCATCTGCAAACCTCCTGGTCGCTGCGAAGCTCGAGCTGACGGAAAGTCGTCTTAAGAGAATATAGACACACGGCCACCTTGTATCCAGTGCCTGTCTGAATTTAGGCAATAATGGCCGGCATTTGAGATGACACTCGTTTGCAGATGTGATTTAGCTCATGTCCATCCGGAAACCCCCGATGGAAACTAGCTCATCCCGAGTTCGGTCGACCTGCGTGAGGCTGCTTCCACGCACTCCATCAAAGCACCCCTGAGTGAATATGATTCCAGGACCTGTAGTCCGTGGATCGTAGTTCCCCCGGGGGATGTTATCATGTCCTTTAGTTCCGCAGGGTGCTTTCCCGTGCTCTCGAGCATCATGGAAGTCCCGATGACCGTCTGGATCACCAATTCCCGCGCGGTTTGCCGGGGCAGTCCCATGAAGACCCCCGAATCGATGAGGGCCTCGATTACGAGCAGAACATATGCCGGTCCGCTTCCACTAAGACCGGTCACGGTGTCCATCAACTTCTCCTCGACTTCCACCGCTTTGCCAACAGCGCGGAAAAGCGCGAGGCTCATCTCCATCTGCGCAGGGGAAACCGCCTTTCCTCGCGAAAGAGCGGAGGCCCCTTGCTGGACAAGGGCAGGGGCGTTGGGCATGACCCTTACTACAGAGGTCTTGTCCGGCAGGCCCCCCTCAAGGATTGAAAGCGCAATTCCGGCCGCAATGGATATGACGAGCGGCTTGTGCGAGAGGTGAGCACGAAGCGTATCCAACACCTGAGACATTACCTGTGGTTTTACGGCAAGCATGATAATGCTGCTCGATTCGGCAAGCTCTCCGATGCTGTGGCGTCCCCTTATTCCGAATTCCTTCTCCAGGTACTGAATACGCGTCGGAATTACGTCGTAAGCGAAAACTTTTTCGGCGGGAAACAGGGAGGCCGCGATCAGACCGCGAATTAACGCCTCTCCCATGTTCCCCCCGCCTATGAACCCGATGCTGTGGTCCCTAAACATGATTATTCCTCCATTGTTTGCGCAGTCACGCCAAGTGCAGCATTAAGCAATAGCAGACCGGTATTCGGTTCGCAAGCGAAGACGTATTAAACGAATTGGGATTTAGGCATTCGGTTTCTCCCCGATCACTGTTCACTGCTGTCATGGGTTGTCTTCCGGGGATATGTAATTATAGTTTTGAGGAATTGTCACAAATCTTATAATTACTATATCCAGATAACCGGAGCGCCGGACTGAATTATGACAAAAACAGATGAAGGGAAAACCGTGGATTTATCCTCGAAAGTTAGCCAGTCGGCCGGAAAGCACTCCCCTCTTGAAGAAAGAATTCGAAAGCTTCCGATTCCCGTCAGCTCCGTTTTTCTGGGACAAGACGGCAAAATAAGGCCTGCCGTTTTCAAAGAAACCGGCATGACCCTTATTTGCGAGGGGCACGACAGAATCGTAGAGGCCTTTCCGAAGATGATCTCACGAAGCAGAAGCATTGTTTTGGAGGCCGTCGCCGCAAATAAATCCTACAGTGTCAAAGGGAAAAGGGTCGCGGTGCTCTTCTCGGGCGGTCCGGCTGCGGGAGGCCACAACGTTCTCGCCGGTCTTTCGGCGGCCCTTGGAAACGACAACACCCTGCTAGGGGTGCGGAAGGGGCCCAAAGGCCTGATCAAAGGGGACCTCTTCGAGATAAACAAAGAAAACATCAAGTCCATTATCAATATTGGCGGCTTCGATTTTCTGGGGACTGACAGGACGAAGATCAAGAGCCCGGAGCAGTTCGAAAAAGTCAGGCAGATGGTTATCAAAAACAGGCTCGATGGTTTGGTCATAGTAGGGGGCGACGATTCCAACACGAATGCGGCATTCATAGCGGAGTACCTGGAGACCGAGGGGATAGACTGCAGAGTGATTGGAATCCCCAAGACGATCGATGGTGATATGGCGGCCGGGAAGTATCTACCCATTTCATTCGGCTTCGATACAGCCACGAAGATTTTCTCCGAGCTGGTGGGAAATCTGAACCAGGATGCCGCATCTGCCGTCAAATACTACCATTTTGTAAAACTGATGGGGCGAACAGCCAGCAAGATCACCCTTGAAGTGGCGCTGCAGACCAAGCCCGCAATTGCGCTCATCTCGGAGGAAATCGCCGAGAAAAACATGTCCCTGGACAGCATTGTAGATTATATCGTACGAATTATTACCCTGCGACGCTTGAAAGGCCTGAACCACGGTGTGATTCTGGTGCCTGAGGGGCTGGTGGAGTTCATTCCGGAGATGAGGCGGCTGATCGCCGATTTGAATAAAGCGCTTGCCGAGTATGAGAGGGATATAGCTGACCTACCCTCGCTCGAGCACAAGCGGGAGTTCCTTTTGCCGCATTTGAAGGCCGAATCGGCGCAGTTGATGGCTTCTCTTCCGCCCGCTCTTCAGGAGATGCTCATCCTGGACCGTGACGATCATGGAAACGTGAAGGTCTCTCAAATCGAGACGGAAAAATTGTTGATCGAAAAGATCCGCTATCGCATATCTGAAATGAAACGCCATACGGACCGGTTCTTTGGAGCAGGGGAGGGCAAGATCGAAGCGACTGCCGAGCAGGTGGATGATTTCAAAAAGGTTACTCTGTCAACGCAGTCCCATTTTCTTGGATATGAGGGTAGAAGCTCGAAACCCACAAAATTCGACGCCGCTTTTACGTTTCAGCTCGGTTTGACAGCCGGTTCTCTGGTTCTTGCCGGAAAAACGGGTTATATGGCCGCTATAACCGACTTTCACAAGGGCGGGCGAGTCCTTGGCCTGCCGCTGACAGGGCTGATCACGGCCGAAATGCGAAAGGGGAAAGAGGAATTCGTCATTGAGAAGTCTCTTGTTGAACTGGAATCCCCATCGTTCAGTGTATTTGCTCAAAACCGGGACAAATGGGCCGAAGGGGACCTCTTCAGCAGTCCGGGGGCCATACAGTATTGGGGACCGACCAGCAAACAGATCCCCATCATAGTGGCGCTTGACCAAGGTTACCCCGATTTTGACAATTTCGACCTGGGCGAGGAAAAGCAAATTGTGACCGAGTGAGCTTTCAAATGTGGATCTGGATTTCTAGATTCAGAGATTAAGGGGTGGGAATGAAGTTGCTGAGAATACCCGTAATGCTGCTCCTTTTACTGTGCGTGTCGAGTTACAGTCTTCCGGCGTCGTTTGCTCAAAACACCCCTGCCGAAGGCGACATGTTTCCCGATCTCAAGCTCCCCCTCCCCCAAAAAATGGAGGATCGGGAATATCTTAATGTCGATCAGGGTCCGTTTCTGCTCTCACAGGTCGATTCGGAAGTATTGATCGTTCAAATCTTCAGCATGTACTGTCCTCATTGCCAGAAGGAAGCCCCAAACGTTAATGCTCTCTACCGGGCGATTTCGGCCAGTCCCAGGATAAAAGCGCGCGTTAAAGTGCTGGGGATTGGCGCCGGGAATTCCTTATTTGAGGTAAACGCCTTCAAGGACCTCTACAGGATTAAGTTTCCACTCATCCCTGACTCGGATTTCAGGCTCCATAAAATACTGGGCGAGGTTCGAACCCCCTATTTTTTTGTCCTGTTGAAGAAACCATCTGCCCTGCAGGTCGTGTATTCCAGGGAGGGGGGTATCGAAGACCCTGACTCTTTTTTGAAACTGGTATGTACCAGGACCGGTATAGACCAAAATAAATAGGCTCATATATTTGGAAGGGTTTATCGGATGAACAGAATATACGTATTCTCGTCGACTCTTCTCGTTGCCTTCCTTATGAGCGCTGCAGCTTTCGCCATATCCGAACAGTACCAGGGAAGAATCTATCAGCCTGGTCATCTTAAGCCTGTTGACAGCAAGCGCACCCTGAAAGTGGGGGACAAGGCGCCGGACTTCACTCTTCCGTCCCTTTCCGGTGAACCGGTTTCGCTTAGCGCGTTCGCCGGAAAGAAAAATGTCGTGATATCCTTTGTGCCTGCTGCATGGACTCCCGTCTGCTCGGAGCAGTGGCCCGGCTACAATATTATGCGGGAGATGTTCGAAGCAAAAAACGCTGTTATGCTCGGCATTACGGTGGACAATATCCCCACTCTTTTTGCCTGGACCACGGACATGGGAAAGGTCTGGTTTCCGGTGCTCTCCGATTTCTGGCCCCACGGTAAAGTGGCCCGCAAATACGGAGTGCTCCGCTCAAACGGCGTTTCCGAGCGCGCACTGTTCGTAATCGATAAGAAGGGAGTAATCAGGTACATCGACGTTCACGACATAAATGAGCGTCCGAAAATGGAAACTCTGATGGCTGAACTTGAGAAACTGGATAACTGAAACTGGAGGAAGAACATGGACAAGAAGAAAAGGCAAATGGTCCGGGGGCAATGTCCCCAGTGTGCGTGCGGAGACGTATCGTTCATACCCTCCGAGGAACTAAAAGAGAAGTACATCGGTCCTGAGGACCAAATTGAGATTTTATGCCCGAGTTGTGGGACCAAGATCAAGGGTAAACTGGAGTCCGAAGGAGACAAATAGCAGAGGAACCGGTTAAAGCTGTTCCGGCGCAAGAGGAGACAAAAATGAACACCCCCAAAGCTTGTCCTGGCTGGCAAAATTTCAAGAACCTGTCATCTTTCGAATGCAAATGCCCGGAGTGTGGGAAAGTAAAGGAGATATTCTCCGACGAGTTCGAAAAGGAGCACTACTGCCGCGCTTGCGATCAGAAAATAGATTTTACCAGGTGTACGTTTTCGGGTTCGGCAAAATCGGTCTGAGATGCTGGCCGCAAATTAAAAACCGATGTGGAGAAGGGGAGGCGCGGGGACGGGAAGTGGGTGTTGTCCCCGCGTCTGTTTTTTCCCGCCAAAACTTAACCTCCTGCAATAAAAACCCTCATTGACTTCAGTGATGTTGGGTCAGTACCTCGAAATTGCCGCCGCGAGTGCTTATCAAATAAGAGTCCGTGTATCATCTCTCGGGAGGGTCTGAATCGAATGACTTTTGTCATTTTAAGGAGAGCGAATGCCTAATCGTCTTGCGGGGGAGAAAAGCCCCTATCTGTTGCAGCACTCCCAAAATCCGGTTGAGTGGTATCCATGGGGAGAAGATGCATTTCGGAAGGCGAGCCTTGAAGACAAGCCCATTTTCCTTTCAATTGGATACTCCACCTGTCATTGGTGTCACGTGATGGAGCGCGAATCTTTCGAGGACGAGGAAGTTGCACGCCTGCTCAACCGCAGCTTCGTATCCATAAAGGTGGACCGCGAGGAGCGGCCGGACATCGACCAGGTTTATATGACCGTATGCCGGGCGACCACAGGTGGAGGAGGGTGGCCGCTGTCCATTTTTATGGGTCCGGACAGGAAACCTTTTTTCGCCGGGACTTATTTCCCCAAAAGATCTCGGATGGGAATGCCGGGTTTAATGGAAATAGCAGGCAAAATTTCTGAACTTTGGTCCGGTGAGCGGGAGCAGCTTGGCAGGTTTAGTGAAGAAATAACACGCGCCATTGAGCCGAAGATGCCCGACCGGCCGGACCGGCTTCCCGGTTTAGAGCTGCTCGAGAGGACCTGTCGCGAATTGGCCAGGTCGTTTGATCCTGTGTGGGGCGGATTCGGGAGCGCCCCTAAGTTCCCCAACCCTCATAATCTAACTTTCCTTACGCGATGGAACAGCCGAAATCCTGGGTCCAATGCATTTGAAATGGTTGAAAAAACGCTCTTGTCCATGCGCTCGGGCGGGATTTTCGACCAGATCGGCTTCGGTTTTCACAGGTACTCGGTTGACGAAAAATGGCTGGTGCCGCATTTCGAAAAAATGCTTTACGACCAGGCGCTGCTTGCCCTCGCCTATGTCGACGCTTTCCTGGCGACCGGCGAAGCGCGGTACGCAAAAGTGATAAAAGAGATCTTCGAATACACCGCCCGCGAGATGCTAAGCCCCGAAGGAGGTTTCTATTGTGCTGAAGACGCGGACAGCGAAGGAAAAGAAGGGATCTTCTACACCTGGACGCCCGGGCAGGTTGCAAACATCCTCGGCAAAGACGCGGGAGAGATTTTTTGCCTGGCGTACGGCATCACCCCCCAGGGAAATTTCGAAGAGGGGATGAGTATTCCGTACATTCCGAAGTCTTTTGAGATTCTCTCACGGGCTTTGGGAATGGGTCTTCCGGAATTGGAGAAACTCCTCGATGATGGTCGCAAAAGGCTCTTCGAGGGCCGCGAAAAGCGGGTGCATCCCTTGAAGGACGATAAAATCCTCGCCGCCTGGAGCGGACTGATGATAGCGGCGCTCGCCAGAGGCGCGCAGGCGCTTGGAGATAGCTCCTATGCCAGGACAGCTGCTGGAGCGGTGAATTTCATTCTGCAAAGAATGCAGACCGGATCGGGGCGCCTCTATCGCAGATACCGCAAGGGTGAAGTCGCCAATCTGGGGTATGCTGACGATTACGCATTCCTGATCTGGGGTCTTCTTGAACTCTACGAAACCACTTTCGACGTGGCCTATCTCTCCGAAGCGGTTAGACTTCAGCAGGATATGTCCAGAATTTTCGGGGACTCCGATGGAGGGTTCTATTTCGTGGGAAACGACGGTGAGGAGATGATAGTGAGGGAGAAACTGATTTATGATGGTGCGCTCCCTTCAGGCAATTCCGTTGCGGCGATGAACCTGCTTCGGCTTGGCAGGATGACCGGAAACCCCGAATTCGAAAAACAGGCGGATTTGCTCATGAGATCATTTGCCAGACAGGTCGCCTCTGTGCCCGCCGCTTACACGCAATTCATGCAGGCGCTCGATTTCTCGCTCGGCCCTACCCGTGAAATACTCATCGCCGGAGATTTATCATCTCCCGGGACAAGGCAGATGATAGAGACCGCTCACCGCCTCTATTCCCCAAACAGGGTGTTGATGCTCAAAGAGAGTGGAAAACACGGAGAGGATTTATCAAAAATCGCGCCGTTTACCGGACCGATACCTTCAGGAGGAGATGGTCCCGCTGCATATGTGTGCGATAACTTCACTTGCCGCAATCCTGTCGGAAGCCCATCCGAGCTGGAGTCTGTTCTCCGGGGTTAGCTTAAGCTCGCGGCGCAATTAAGGCGTTATTTGGCAGAAAAATGGCGCGATCATGGCGTGATTTTGAAAATGTGCTGCGATGGTAAGTTGTCGCAATATCAACTAAAAAAGAAAATAGGGGCCGTGGCACGCATATTGCTCTCTCTAGAAAAGAAAGAGAAACCAACTCTTTCCTCCTCAAAGCTAACCGGTTCTAGCCCCTCCGGTTAGCTTTTTTTTTCGTATGCAACCTCATTAAAGGAATGCAGCAAAATG
>JBKQTS010000038.1:0-19398 GCA_052143075.1 Syntrophobacteraceae bacterium
GCCACTGGCTCGTGTCGCCGCCGACGAAGCCGTAGAAGTACTCGAAGCCCATGCCGTTCGGCCACTGGTCGAAGGGCCCGGCCTGGGTCGCCTGATAGAAGGGCGTGTTGTGATCCTTGCCGAACCACGAGGTCGCGTACCCGTTCTCCTTCAGGATGGCGCCGATGGTGCCGTTCTCCTTCCTGATGATCGAGTCGTAGCCTGGGAATCCCGTCGCGATTTCGCCCACCACCCCGAAGCCGTCCACGTGGTGGTTGCGCCCGGTGATGATCGCCGCGCGCGACGGCGAGCAAAGCGACGTGGAGTGGAAATTCGTGTAGCGCAGCCCGTTCTTCGCGATGCGATCCATTGCCGGTGTCGGAACGACGCCGCCGAACGTGCCCGGCGCGCCGAAGCCGACGTCGTCGGTCATGATGAGCAGCACGTTGGGCGCGCCCTTCGGCGGCACGATGCGTGGAGGCCACCACGCTTTCGACTCCGAGGCTTTTTCCTTGATCACCCCACCGAATTTCGGATCGGGCGCAGGGAGTTGTCTCCCGTCGATGGTTGTGGTGGCGCTGGGTGAGCCCATATCGCCGGTGATCTGCTGCGCCGTGACCGGGACTGCCGCCAGCAAGGCCGTGAGAAGGAAACCCACAATGGATAGCTCTACGGCACGTATCTTCATTCTGTTCCTCCTTGTGTGGGAAACATCCAGCCCAAATGGCGACCGCTTGAGGCGTCCAGCGGCACTACCTTTTGTTTGCATGACTTTGTCGATGTAGGGCCTTCACTATGAGGTTGAGGGCGAAGCAGAGGCCGGGCAAGAAGTGAACACCAGCCCGAGCAGTTGATTCCGGGCGGATTTACGCTAATTTAATGTCTTCACGGCGATTCGCAACAGTCGTCGAGGAATAATTAGTGAAGCACGTTGGTTCTTAAAGTGTATCAGATTATATTGGGTTTACTTGGAAGGGCTCGCAGAGCACGCGTCGACGATGGCAGATCGAACCAAGTCCGTACTGCCAACTCTGAATCACTTTATCGCCGGGTGACCCCTTTGAAGGTAATGAAAGTTTGCAGCTGTGAGTCATAACATCTCGAAGACGGCCTCCTTCTCAGGGTCTGAGAGAGTCAACATTCCTTGCCAAAGGTGAAAACCCTGAGGAAGCTGGTGTGCATAACGGAAATGATCAGGATATAGAAACATTCCGGACGGTTCCCTGCATAACTCTACATAGGAGATGTAAAAAGATTCTCTCTTGCGATATCCTCGGCTCTGAAGGGCGGAAAGCGGGCTATAAGACTCCCTGGATGGAGGTACGTCCTGAAATAGCAAAAACCGGCCTCATGGAGATAGAACTTGCATGTCCGATGTAAAAGCCCTATGGTTTTGGGCGCTCCATGAGCACAGCGGAAATTTTTCGGGCAAAAATCCGTTCCTGGATGCAATTTGGACACACAGCCCGGAAATAGATGTATTATTCCGGTCTAAATCCCTGCCTGGGACAAAGCAGTGCCCCCTGTCGTCATTTCTTAGACACAGTTGAAGTTGCGGTGCCGTCTCCTCCTGAATTATGCATAAACACGTTAGTCTTGGATGATGTAATACTGCCCTTCAATTTCCCATACGACAGCCCGGTACCGTTATTGACAATGGTGTTATTATCCAGCAGCACTGCGGCATTTTTGGAATCAACATAAACCCCGGCCCCAGTGTTATTTGACAGAATGCAATTTTCGACGTTTACCTGGCCGCCACCGGTGACACTTATTGCATTTTCACTGTTTCCTGAAATGATGGAGTTGCTGACCGTGGCCTCTACATTGTCGCTCGCAATTAGACCGGTCGTGTTACCCTCTACCCGGCTTCTTTCGATGGTCACAGTGATTTTACCTCCGCCGGTCGGTTGCAGGTTTATCCCCGCTGCAGTGGTATTGTTTATGCTATTGTTTGTGATGTTTGTGTCGGATACGAAAAGCTGACTATTGGTCGATTGGTTTGGCACGAACGATAGTCCCGAGTCCTGAAAACCAAAGATAATGCACTTTTCGACATACAGGACCGCGCCAGACTCGAACTGCACTCCGGTCAGCCCTGCGTTGCCAGTGTTCTGCTTTGTGCCAAGACCATCAAACCGCAGTCCTCTGATGATAACAACATCCTCGCTTCCAGCTGCGACGGCTATGCCGTTGGTCCCTGCAACAAGGATGCTGGCCAGTTGGCCGCCACCATCGAGCGTAATGGCCTTGGTAATCGTCAAGGCGCCAAAACCGCCGGGGTCCAGCGCATCTATTTCCCCTCCCACGGCAGTTTTTGATATCGCTCCTGCCCAGGTTTTGCATGGAGCCGTCCGGCTGCATGGATTAGCGTCGTCTCCTACCCCGGAGACCCACGTTCGCGTAGCCTGGGCAAAAACGAGTGAACTGTTTGTCAGAATCACAGCGGCAACTGCGAAAAAGATAATAATCAATCTGGTTCTGCACATGTGTCTTCTCCCTTGGTGTTATGTTGGAAAAAGAGTGTTGGTCGGTCTCCTTTGGTCAACTGGCTATACGGCTAACTCGTAAAAAGAGGTCAAAAGCAGGCAGTCCTGCGAAAACGGGGCCCGCACATTTTATTGAATATCTATATCGGTCGAACAGCCTCTCCACTGGCAACGCAAAGCTGAAAATGCTCAAATAATGCACAAAGACCAAAAAATGATATGCAGGTAATATAACCGGGGTGGCATGGACATCCACCACATCAAGCATGCACATTACCGACAGTAATAGTAGAAATCAAGGAGTATTTCAGGGGGGAGGAATTGAGTAATAGTCTATACGAATCGATAATAACAAATTGATATTTCGATGTGTTGGCATAAATCCGACAAGTAATAGTAAATTTGTAAACCTCAAGACGAAGAGATGACTAATTCGACAAAGCTTTCACAAAATATCTCTAAAGGATCATCTTAAGTCCTCACCCGGAAAAATCTCGTCTGGGGCTCAGAGCGATTCGCTAACACACTTTTCAAAATGGTCCTATTTGATGTACTCGACTTCAGACTAATTCTTCTGTGCAGTGGTAAAAGGTCAACGCCATAACGGAGGTCCGCGTCTCTTGCCACTGTACGGAATAATCTTCCAAATCGCCGTCTACTCTGGCTCACAGAAAGTCTACCCTGCTTGCCAAAGTGAGAAATCCCGATGAGTCAGGAGTGCATAACGAAAATGATTTTAATATGTTAACTCGCATTTCACCCTGAAACCATCTCCAGCAATACCCTCACGGTTTCGGCCATAACCTCGTTCTCCGTAATCAATGGCGGCATCAGGTAAATGGTGGCCCCGAGCGGCCGAATCAGGATGCCCTTTTTCATGGCCCTCAGGCAGGCGGCTCGGGCGCGGTCTGCCCCGGTTTTGCCTTCTTTTTCGGTCAAATCGAACGCCGCAATCATTCCCAGGCAGCGGACATTCACCACGCCGGCAACACCCTTGAAGGCCTCGAAGTGCGCAGCCAGGACCTCCGCTGAGCGCGCGGCTTTTTCCACTATGTGTTCTTCCCCGTATACGTTCAGGCATTCGATGGCCGCCGCAGCCGCAATGGGGTTTCCGGCAAAAGTGTGCCCGTGGTAAAATGTATGGTCCTCGGGTTCATCGGCAAATGTTTCGAAGATTTCCTCTTTTACCACTGCCGCACTGATTGGGAGATAACCGCCAGCGAGGCTTTTCCCGAGACATACGATATCCGGGTCGATGCCTGCGTGTTCAAAAGCAAACATTCTGCCGGTTCGTCCAAAACCCATGGCGATCTCGTCCACGATAAGCAGCACCCCGGTTTCCCTGCAAAGCCCGCCCAGCCGCCGGAGGTAGCCGGCGGGATACATTCTCATTCCTGCGGCCCCCTGGCATAACGGTTCCACAATTACGGCCGCAAGCTCATCTGCATGCTCTTTGACCGTGCGCTCCATGGAAGAAAAGCACTGCAGGCCGCACGTATCGGCCTCGTCGGGACACCCGGAGCAGTCAGGTACTTTTACCTGGTAGACCGGGAAAAGCAGGGGCTTGTATGCGCTGTGAAAAGAAGGCAGATATCCAACGGCCATGGCTCCGATGGTATCCCCATGATATGCGTCCTCGAACGCGGCAAACCTGTAACGGCCGCTCTCCCCCATGTTGTGCCGGTACTGAACGGCAATCCTGAGCGCGGCCTCGACCGCGCTAGCCCCATCGCTTGCGAACACCGTTCTCCTGTGCCTGTCGGGGAAAAGACCCACGAGTCTGTGAGCCAGTTCGGCTGCACGGGGGTGCGTAAGGTTGCCTAAGATACTGTGCTGGAGTTCCCCGGCCTGGCGGATGATGCCCTGGACGATCCTCGGGTGGCTGTGGCCCAAGTTGCAGGCCCACCAGGAAGAGATTGCGTCCACGTACCGGTTGCCTTCGCTGTCGAAAAGAAATACCCCTTCGCCTCTCGTCATTACGGGAAAACCGTCCCTGAGCGCCGAATGCCTCGTGTATGGATGCCATAGACTTGCCAGATCAATCTCGCGATAATAGCCGGTAAGGTTTTTCATAACTTTTCCTGTTTCGTGGTAATGATTCACCGCAGAAGACCTTACTCACCGCAGAGGACTGCCCGGCCGCAATCTGCGCGGTGTAACTCCTGAAAACTTTGGGGCTGATGCCGGTTTTTTCAGCCACTTCGGCCATATACGGAATGCGTCCCAGCACGCGTGCTTTTCCCATTCTCTCGATTGTTTCAACGTTGTTTTCTTCGATCTCTCCCCAGCCGGAACTTGTGGTTTCACAAAAGATTATCCCATGCAGCGTAAGGCCCGAGCGTTCAATCTCCCGGATTGAAAGCAGAGCATGGTTTATGGCGCCCAGGCCGGGGCGGGCCGCCAGGATAACCGGAAGCCCAAGCATCGTCATCAGATCGATCATCGTTTGATTGCCGGAAACGGGCGCCAGCACCCCGCCCGCGCCTTCTACAACTACTCGCTCGTGCCTTCGGAGCAGGCTGCGAAACGCTTCGAGAATCCGGTCAAACGATATTTCCCGGCCCGCTTTGGCCGCCGCGAGATGAGGCGAGCAGGCCGGCTCGTAAATGAAAGGGACCATGTCCTGCAGTTCCTCCGGGTCTGGCCGGAGTTCAGCCATCTCGAGGCAAAATGTGAGGTCGGGGCTTTGCAGCTCGAGGCCCGGGCAACCGTCCGCACTACCGTCCCTCCTCACAGGCGCGAGAATCTCTACGCTCCGCGAGGTGCGGCGGTCCCACCGCCCAGGCGCCGTCGAAGACAGCGCCGAATCCGACCGGCGGTCCCACCGCCCGCCGGTTTGAACCGGTTTCATTGGAACCGCATCGATCCCGCAGGCTCGCATCGACACCAGCACGGCAGCCGCCGCAATTGTTTTGCCTGCGTCCGTATCGGTGCCCGTAATAAAGAACCCTTTCCCTGGTTGAATCATTTTTCCTTCCTCGATGTTTAACAATGCCTTTCACCATTCATCATTCACCATTCACGATTCACTGCCCTTTTCCTCGCCGTTACATAAAGAACGCGGTAGGTTGCGAATACCCCGCCGGAAGGGGCCGCATATTTCCGGTCGTAATATACCGTCAGCTTTCGCAATTCCGTCCGGTTGAGCAGCTTGCATCCGCTGTTCGCGGTCCCTGTTACGCCCTGCCGGTTCAGGCTTCGAAGAAATCCGCGCGCCGAGTCATAGCGCTCCCGGAGCACTTCCTGGCTGCTGCGTTCGATCTTGAGCCCTGCCGCCGCAAGTGCTTCGAGGACTTCTTCGGCGCCCGGCAGGCATACGGGGGAGGTCTTGCCGGGAAACAGGCACGTTCGAGCGGCATGGAGTTCGCCGAGCGTCCCCTTGACCATTAGGGCAGAAACAATGTTTCCGCCGGGTTCGAGCATGCTGCCCAGCCGTTTGACGGTCTGAGATACCGGCGTCATCCAATGCAGGGCCGAACTGCTGATAATCAGGGGAAAATCCCTGTCGGGCCGAAACTGCCGGGCATCGGCTACGTGCCAGCGAATTCGGCCGCATTCGCCTATGCGCTCTCTGGCCAGATCTATCATCGGGCGAGCTATATCTACGGCATCAATCAGGGCGCGGGGAAAACGTCTTCCGAGCAGTTCGGTCAAAAATCCCGTGCCGCATCCAATCTCCAGAATGCTGTCGATTTGCTCCCTGGAAGGCATCGAAGCTGCGAGCTTTTCAGCTACTGCGCGCTGCATGTTGGATTCATCGTGGTAGCTTTGTGCTGCAGCGGCGAAGCGAGCGGAAATTGAAGAGGAGCAAACGGTTTGGTTCATCTGAGTAATTCCTGAAACTGTAGGATTCGATTGATTAGGTCCTTCCCGGACTGCTCGATGAGCGAATGACCCGCTGAAGGCAGCAATTCGACCTCTGAGGCCGGGAGCTTTGAAGCCAGGAATTTGGCTGCCTGCCGTGGCACGATCCTGTCCTGTCTGCCGTGGATTATGAGGCAGGGGGCCGTTACTGCCGGCAGAACGTCGCGCAGGTCCACGCGCGCGAGATATTCGAGCCCGTCGATAAGGCAATTCGTTCCCTGCTTGAGTGCGTTTGCCGTTCTCCGGGCCAGTTCATCTGCCGGGATGCGCACGGGATAAAGCGCCTGCTCGAGAAAATCTGCGATTACCGCTTCAGGCCTTCTTGCAAGGCTTCGGATCATTGCGCGCAAAACGGCAGGGGCGACGCCGGCGCTATATCCCGCGTCTGAGCAAAACCGCGCTGTTGCGCTCAAAAGCACCAGGCCGCAGACTTTTTCCGGGTAGTTGGCCGCCGCCTCGATCGCCGCAATCCCCCCGGTTGACCATCCAACGACACAGGCAGGCTCGCCTGCCTTATCGAGATGGTGGGCAATTGCTCGAGCATATGGGGAAACTGAGGCCGCCCCGTCTTTCGGGCCGTTCGGGTCCTCGCCTTTCTCTTTGATTCCGCCCGGTCGCCTGCCCCCGGCGTTGATCCGGGGGGGTGCGCCGGGGCCGGCAAGCGAAAGAGAAGTCACACAATGGGATTCCGCCATGGCTTCGGCCAGCGGGTGCATGGCTTCGGCCCCGTGCGCCCAGCCGGAAATGAGCAGGACTGAAGGCTTTTTCATTTTTACATCCAAAGCAGGATATCACCGCAGAGAACGCAGAGAAAGAGCATGCAGAGTTTGGACATCGACCTCTACACTTCGTGGGCGAGCGGGCCGTCGAGATAATTGATTTGAGCCCACTACATACTCTGCACCACCAATGCGGTGAAATACTCGGGCAAAAGGCAAAACAGGAGCCGTAAGCAATTTTTGAATCCTGTTAATCCTGTCAATCCTGTCAAAATCTCTTAGCTTCTCGCTCCCTGCTCCTTGCTTCCTGCTCCTGTGCTCTCTCCTTGTCCGGACCATGTCCCGTCTCTGCGGTGGCTCTTTACCCCCCGGTCACCTCGGCTATGATTTCTCCGGCGGCCCGTTCCAGGTCGTTATCCGTGTGGTCCAGCGTGACCGAAAGCCTCAGGCGGGCGGTTCCTTCGGGCACCGTCGGCGGGCGAATGGCAACCGCAAGTATGCCTTTTGATTTGAGTCGTTGCGCGACTGCGAGTGTCCTGGCGTTTTCGCCGATGAGCACCGGAACGATCTGGCTTGCCGAATCCAAGGTGTTAAGGCCGGCTTCCTGCAACCGCTTCCTGAAAGTTGCAGCCCGCCGCAGAAGCTCCACGCCCTGGTTGCCTGCCTTTTCGATCACGGCAAGGGCGCCGAGGGCGCTTCCTATGACGGCCGGAGGAAGTCCGGTCGTATAGATAAACGCCCTGGCGCGATTGACCAGCAGTTCCCGCAAAGCGGAAGAGCATGCTATAAATCCGCCGTAACCGCCAAGCGCCTTGCTGAGCGTACCCATTGACACATTGATCTTGTCCTCCAGGCCGTGTTCCCTGATCAAACCGCTTCCACCCGGGCCGAATACGCCTGTCGCGTGCGCCTCATCGACCATTACCATCGCACCGTATTCGGCGGCCGTGGAAGTTATCTCGGCAAGCGGGGCGATATCTCCGTCCATGCTGAAGACGGACTCGGTGACAACGAGTTTGCGGCCGCCGGCAGGGCACTGTTTCAGAAGGGCCTTGAGATGGTCCGGATCGTTATGATGGAAACGCTTGAAGTTCGCCCGGCTCAGCACGATGCCGTCGATGATGCTGGCGTGCGCCAGCTTATCGGCAAATACATGATCGCTACGCCCGGCGAGCGACGTTATGATGCCGGCATTGGCAAGAAATCCGCTGCCGAATACCAGTGCCCGAGGATATCCCTTAAAAGCCGCAATCGCCCGCTCAAGTTCATCATGTGGATCCAGGGTGCCTGTTATCAGTCTGGAAGCCGTTGCCCCGCAGCCGTACGATTCGAGGTATCTGCGGCTTGAGGAAATCGCTTGCGGGTGGCGTGCAAGCCCCAGGTAATCGTTTGAGGAAAAGTTGAGAAACGTCCTGCCCCCGACTTTTATCTTTCCGCCGGCCTCGCTGTAAACCGAAAGACGGCGCTCGAGGCTCTTTTCGCGCAGTTGGACAATCTCTTCACCGATCCACGCCTCAGAACGCATGTTCGACCCCGGTTTCCCCCGTCCTCTGTCCTCCGTCTTCCGTCCTCTGTCTTCCGTATTCCGTTTCGACCTCGAGGTCCTGAAGCATCTGAAGGTCCTGCTCCACGTTGCGGCCGGCAACCGTTAGAAGCGGACCTATCATCATTGAATTGGCCCCGGCGTGGAATATCATGGACTGCAGGTCGCCCAGATGGACGCGCCCGGCGCAAACCTTCACCTCGGCGCTGGGGTTGGTCAGGCGGAACATGCTGACAGTTCGCAATATATCCAGCGGCTTCATGATTTCCATTTTTTCGAGTCTTGTCCCGGGAATAGGAATCAGGAAATTGAGAGGAATGGAATCGATTGCTTCGCGAGCCAGGGTCAAAGCAAACTCGACCCGTTGCTCGATTGACTCCCCAAGACCGAAAATTCCGCCGCAACAGACCTCCAAGCCGGCTTTCCTCGCCATCCTGACCGTTTCCAGACGCATTTCCCAGCTATGTGTAGTGCAGATTTGCGGGAAAAAACTCTGCGCGGTCTCCAGGTTGTGATGAAATCTCTTGAGGCCCGACGCCTTCAAGGCGCACAGTTGATCGTATTCCAGGCATCCGAGCGAACCGCACCAGCTCACGCGCGGATGTTTATGCTGCCGTACTGCGCTGCAGACGCGCTCGACTCCCTCTTCGGAAAGCGCGCAACCGCTGGTGACCACGCCAAAATGCGTAACGGGAAGCTCTGCGGCTGTATCGAAGGCCTCGATCATCGCTTCTTTTGAGCAGAGCGGGGCGGTCTGTGTCGCGGTATTATGGCAGGATGCCTGAGCGCAAAATGCGCAATCCTCGGAACAGGCCCCGCTTTGTGCGCTCAAAATCGAACACAGGCGCACCGAGTTGCCGAAATAGCGGTGACGGACCGTGCTTGCTGCAGCGAAAATCCGGGGCAGATCGGCGACAGGGGAGCGAAGAACATAAAGCGCCGCTTCCTCCGATATCGGCAGATCGTTTTCCGCGGCCTCACGAATCGCTTTCAATTCCTTGTTCTCCATGAATTTCACCTTTCCGGGTACGATATCTTATGGTTAACCTCGGGACGAAATGTGGTTAACCATTACCGCGCTTTTTATCAAATCCCTTGGTAAATGAAAGAAAAATCTTGGCATGGAGAACAAAAACAAAACTTGTTCCCGCTCCGTTGGACGGTCATCGGCTCAGTCGCAAAGGCGAAAAGTGGTTGAACTGCCTGAAGTCATCGAAAGGGTTTTATGCCGATCCGCTGTCACCCGACCCAACGGCACACTATTCGGGCGGCAACACGAGGTGGAAAGAGAGTTCCCCGCTGTAATCATCCGCTATGATTTCGTGTCGATGTCAGGTATTATGCAAAAGCACTGCGCTCGATAGGATTGCCGGCAACGAAAATATCGACATCTCGCTGGAAACGCTGCCCAATATCTTGAAGAATGCCGGTAGCGATGACAAACCGCGATTTGAGCGTTAAAAGTAAGTTGATCCTTTGTAAAAAGAATAGAGGTAGATACTGTGAAGAAGCAACTTACAGCGGTTATCGAACGTGAGGGAGACGGGTATGTGTCGCTCTGCCCGGAGCTCGATATTGCGAGTCAGGGCGATACGATCGAGCAGGCTCGAAATAATCTTCGGGAAGCGGTCGAACTATTTTTCGAAACTGCCTCCCCCAATGAGATTCAGACACGGTTGCATGAGGAAGTGTACGTGACCCGAATGGAGGTATCTGTTGGGTAGATGGCTTGTGCCTTCCCATGTTTCCGATGCTTCTAAAGTTTACACTTGCAGGTCCACCGGCGCCTGTGGTGTCTCTTTGCTGGTAATCAGTAGCTTTTGCAGCTCAGTAGTCATGGTTTCGGTGGTTAGGGTGGTTTTTCCATCCGGGCAGCTTTGGGCAGTACGGAAGTATTGGCGCCTTGTATTCACATTGTAGGTTTTGTTGGCGGTGGTCAGTATCACAGGGGTGAGTTGGCCCCACTTCGGGAAGAAGTAGCATGCGGGATCTTAGCAGTAAGGTAACTCAATTTTTTGAATTCCTCAGCACCCAAAGTCTCGGGCAAATGGCGAATTTTCTAAAAGAAGATGCCCGCCTTTTTTTTCCAAAGACTCAGCCGCTGATCGGCAAGGAAAGAATCCTCAAGTTCTTTCAAATTCTTTTCCGCCAGTATCCTGAACTCACCTTTACAGTCGAACACACCATTGCCCAACAGGGTAAGGTCGCAGCCCACTGGAGAAACAGGGGAATCAACAGGAAAAATGAGCCCTATGAGAACGAGGGCGTGACCCTGTTTTTCTTCGAAGATGGACTGGTCTCCCTGATGAGCGACTTTTTTAAAGATACTGGAAAGTTCTGATCACGCACATCTCCCTGACCTGTCCATGATCAGGATAAAGAGCTTTTAGGGGGTTCGCCCGCTCCCTGCTTCCCACTCCTCAATCTATTTAGTTTCCATCCGGAAAGTGCCCTTTTCCGCCCTGGCGGCGTCAATCTTCGGGTTTTCTTGTGCGGCGTACATAGGTACGCCTCCGCGCAACCCCTCGATTTCCTTGCCAGTACGAAAAATGCCTCCTTTCCGACTCGGAAACTGCAAGTGCCGCATCCGGGGTTTTCGGATGGACACTATTTAGAATCATATTCACGCTGCTTGAGCAGGAATCTTTGTATCTTGCCGCTTGGCGTCTTGGGCAACTGGTCGACAAATTCGACCTCCCGCGGGTACTCGTGCGCGGACAGGTGTTCCTTGACGAAGTTTTTTAACTGTTCGGAAAGCTCCGGGCTTGGCGACGCCTCGGGAACCAGGGTGACATAAGCCTTTATCGCCTCGCCTCTAAGTTGGTCCGGTTTTCCGACAACCGCTGCCTCTGCTACCGTGGGGTGTTTCATGAGGGCGCTTTCCACTTCAAACGGCCCTATCCGGTAGCCGGCGCTTAAGATGATGTCGTCGGAGCGTCCGCTGAAGAAAAGATAGCCGTCTTCATCCATTTTTACCGTATCGCCGGCCAGGTAATATCTCCCGTTTCCGACTATTCTTTCCTGCGTCCTCTTATCGTCTTTCCAGTAACCGCGGAACCAGTAAAGAGGTGAGTTCCGGATATCCACGGCAAATTGCCCCTCTTTACCCGCTTTGACTTCTTGCCCTTCTTCGTTGACGACAACCATCCTGAATCCCGGCATCGAGGGACCCATGGAACCAATCTTGACAGGCTGCTTGACCTCTTCCATGTGGTGATTGTTTGCAACCATGCCCAGTTCAGTCTGGCCGAACTGGTCGTGGATCGGAATGCCCCAGAGTTTGCTGCTCCATTCGATAACCTCGGGGTTCAGAGGTTCCCCCGCGCTCGAAGCAAGTCGCAAAAAGTAGGGGTATTGCCTGGCAATCCGGTCGCCCGCGGCTTTGAAAGCACGGTAGGCGGTGGGGGACGAGGCGAAGTTGGTGACCTGGTACTTGCTCATGATCCGGAAAAACTCACCCGGAGTAAAGGGAGCGTCGTAAAACATGGTAGCCTTGCCCATGAGCAGCGGCCCAATGAGGTTGTAATAGAGACCGTAGGCCCAGCCGGGGTCGGCCATGTTCCAGAACATGTCGTCTTCGCGAAGGTCCAGGCCGAATTTCATGTAAGCTGCAAAGGAAGCAAGACATTTCACCGGGATGTCCACACCCTTTGGGTTGCCGGTCGTGCCGGAAGTGTAGAGCATAATCATAATGTCTTCGCCCGATATCCTGGCCGGCATGGTCTCGGCATCCGCGCTCTCGATCTCGTGCCAGAAGCTGTAATCTCCTTTTTCGAGGCCTTTCCCGCGTCCTTCACAAAGGGTGACAACTGCAAGCTTTCCGCTCCGGTAAGCGGGCGTGGCGCTGAGTTTGGCCCGATTGGCCGCATTGGTCACCACCACGCGCGTATCGCTGTCAAGTATCCGGTAATCTACAGCGTCGGGGCCAAAAGCCGTGAAGAGCGGCAGGTATGCGGCGCCCAGCCTCCAGGCGGCAAGAGCTGAAATTATAAGCTCCGGGGTTTTAGGGAGCATCACGCCGACACGGTCTCCTTTCCGGATGCCGATTGACTTAAGAAAACCCGCCAGCTTGGAGGAAGCCTCACGGAACTCCCGGAAGGTCCACTTTGCGGCCTCCCCTTGAGCGTTTTCATAGAAAAGCGCGACCCTGTCCGGAATGCGGGCGTGGCGGTCGCAAAGAAAATCTGCCGCATTCACCTCGCTGGCTGAGTATTCTTTGAGCCAGGATTGCACAAGCGCATCGACTTTCGAATCGGGCTTTCTCATGGCGGTCTCCTTTGTATTTGTTTGGTGGACCGCAAGCATAAACGCGCGTAGTGTTTTTTGCAACCGGGCGTTCCAATGAAAGTAAACCCGGAGGATGCGTAAACTTTGCCGCCGGCACATCTCCCCCATGGCCGGAACCCCATGCCAGAACACAGCTCGTACCTCCACTGAACGGTCGTGGGAAGTAGCCCGAGGTCCCGCCTGAAACCTTTCATCCGGGCTCCCAAACCTTATTCGATTCAACCCGTCACATTCATGCCCATCAATTGAAAGAGTGGACCTGGGTATTTGAACCTGCGTTGAGTACGGGAGATATTCCACCGTGGGGATGGTATTGTGTCTTGAAAGTGCCCAAAGTAGTCTGACAGGCATTCCGATTTAAGTTTTTCGATTAGGATACCGTATGATTTATTGGCTATGGACGGGTTATCCTTGACCACCATCGTCGCGTCTGTAGGGCAATTACTTGGAGTCTCTACGGTTAAGATTTATAAAAGGAGATGAGTAGACTGTGGGCATGAGTTTCAAGTATTTCGAAAATAGAGGAGGCGCGTATGATCGCCGAATGGAGGGAGGTTAGAATAATAACGAAGATTTTCATGCCAATTGACCTAAGCTTTTTATTACGTGCGGTGGCAAGTTGCCTGGAATTCTTCATTACAATTATCGGCCTGCTCGTCTCACCGTGTGGTAAATTACCTAACCCAAAGCGCCGCGAGTGTTCTTATCGATCTTCCAGTCCTGGCCCCCCAAAAGGATTCGCTGCTGGCCTTTCCGCCGGAGATTGATACAATTCTCGAGGAGTCGGAAATGCAGGATGAAGTGAAAACTAAAGAGCAACTCATCACAGAATTGCATGCATTACGTCAGCGGCTTGCTGAGTCGAAGAAGGACAAGACGGAGCGCAAGAATGCTGAAGAGGCGCTCCTTGAATCGGAAAGCAAGTTCAAGAGCTTTGCAGATCAGGCAATTACAGGCATCAATATCATACAGGACGGAGTCTTCAAGTACGTAAATCCCAAGTTCGCTCAAATGTTCGGCTACACTGTCGAGGAATGTCTGAACGAAATGCCTTTCAAGAACCTGGTCTATGCGGAGGACCTGGCCACGGTCGAAGAACAGGTCGGAAGGCGGGCAGCCGGCGAAGCCGAGTCCGCTCATTACACATTCAGGGGGCTGAAGAAAAACGGACAGACATTCCCCGTGGAGATTTACGGGTCGGCAATCGTTTATCAGGGAAAGCCGGCAACCACAGGGACTATTCTGGACATCACGGAGGGCGAGCGGGCAAAGAACGCGCTGGAGGCGAGTGAGCTTCGCCTTAGAACCATTTTGCAAACGGTCAATGAAGGATTCTGGCTTATAGATAACGACACTGTAACCATGGATCTCAACCCGAGAATGTGCGCCATCCTGGACAGAAATCGGGAAGAGGTCTTAGGGAGGAAGATTTTTGATTTTGTAGATAGTGAAAATAAGGCCATCTTCGAGCAGCAGATCAGATTGAGAACGAAGGGAGCAGTTGGCACATATGAGATCGCCCTCTCGCGTCCTGATGGGTCGAATGTCTTCTGCCAGTTCAATTCAACGCCGCTTTTTGAGGGGGCAGGGAACAAGGTCGGCTCGTTTGCAATGGTGACCGATATCTCCGGGCGGAAGCAGACGGAAGATGCACTACGCAAGAGCGAGGAAAAATATCGTCGGATCGTTGAAACGGCCAATGAAGGCATCTGTATGACGGATGCGGATAACCTTGTTGCATATGTGAATCAAAAAATGGCTGACATGCTTGGCTATGTCCCTGAAGAGATCATTGGCAAGCCGTTAACCCATTTTTTCTTTCCGGAAGACTTGGCCGATCACCGGGAAAAGTGGTCACATCGCATACAGGGGATGGCTGAGACTTACGAACGTCGTTTTCGTCGCAGCGATGGCGGAGAATGTTGGACGAATGTTTCCGTCACAGTGATGAGGTCCGAAGATGCCGGGTTTATGGGCGCTTTTGGGATGCTCACCGATATCACCGAGCGCAAGCAGGCCGAAATCGCGTTGCGCATGAGCGAGGAACGTTTCTCCAGGTTCTTTCGCGCCAGTCCCCTCGGCACAAGTATCCTCCGCTTGACCGACAGCAAGTTTGCCGATGTCAATGATGTGTTCCTGGGTTTATTTGGCTACACACGCGAGGAGGTCATCGGCCAAAACCCGTTGGATCTGGGAATATGGGTTGATCCTGAAGACCGGGTGAAGATGGTTGATATACTGAAAAAGCAGGGCAGGGTAAAGGACTTTGAAACCCGGTTCCGCTGGAAATCCGGTGAGATCGGGAATGTGCTTTTTTCGGCGGAGGTGATCGAGGTAGCCGGGGAGCAGTATCTCTTGGGCCTTGCGCACGACATCACCGAACGCAAGCGAGGAGAGGCGGAAAGAAAAAAACTTGAGGCACAGCTTTCCCAGGCCCAGAGGATGGAGTCCATAGGGCGGCTGGCCGGCGGCGTGGCGCACGATTTCAACAACATGCTTGGCGTGATCATCGGCAGGGCCGAATTGGCGTTGAATACGGACGTTTCCGCTGACAAACTCCAGCACAACCTCCAGGAGATCCTCAATGCGGGCCTGCGTTCGGTGGACCTTACCAGGCAACTGCTGGGCTTTGCCCGCAAACAGACCGCCATCCCGAAGATACTGGATTTGAACGTCACGATCTCGGGCATGCTCGAAATGTTGCGGCGGCTCGTCGGTGAGGATATCGACCTGTTGTGGACGCCGGAACTCAATCTTTGGAAAGTCAAAATCGATCCCTCCCAGGTGGACCAGATTCTGGCCAATCTTGTGGTCAATGCCCGCGATGCCATTTCCGGAGTAGGCGCCATCACCATGACAACCGGGAACGTTGTGATCGATGATTCCAATAGGGCCGAGACCCCGGAATTTATTCCCGGAGAATACGTCCTGCTGACCATTAGCGATACCGGAGCCGGTATTAGTCAGGAAGTGTGCGAGAATATTTTCGAGCCTTTTTTTACCACCAAGGAAGTGGGCAAGGGAACCGGGCTGGGACTGTCCACAGTCTACGGAATAGTTAAACAAAACGAAGGTTTTATTTATGTAGCCAGCGAACCGGGGAAAGGAACCACGTTTAAAATCTACCTGCCGCGGATCGTGGCTGAAACCGCACAGGTCGCCTCTGAGGAAGCTGCCGGCAACCCCCCGGCAGGCACGGAAACCATCCTGCTGGTCGAAGACGATGAGGCGGTCCTGAACCTCAGCAGGATAATTCTCGAAAACCTGGGCTACACGGTCCTTGCGGCGCCGACTCCGGTACAGGCCATTCATCTAGCCGAGGATCACCCCGGCGATATTCACCTCCTTATCACGGACGTGGTGATGCCGGAGATGAACGGGCGTGAACTGGCAGAAAAGCTCAACGCCATTCGCCCGAACCTCAAGTGCCTGTATATGTCAGGCTATACCTCCGATGTGATAGCACATCGCGGCATCCTGGACGAAGGACTGAATTTCATTCAGAAACCTTTCCTCAGCTATGATCTTGCGGCAAGAGTCAGGCAAGTGCTGGGCCGGTTGGAATAGATGGGCTGAAAGATCGTGTCGGGCACTGCTCTTGAATTGACTTCACAATGGCACGATAAACCTCTAAGTCCCCGTTTCTCTTTCCGGCGGCATCTGACAAGGTTATTTCTTTAGGTACGTTGCCCCCGTTTCGCCGGCAAAGTCAGTATGAAAGTTGATCCCTTCCCGGGTTCGCTCCTGGCAGCAAGGACCCCTCCGTGCCGCTCAACAATCCTCTTACAGATGGCAAGGCCCATTCCCGTTCCTTCATATTGGCTGCTTCTGTCGTGGAGCCTCTGGAAGGGAGCGAAAATCCTTTCGAGATACTTCTCCTCGAAACCAATGCCGTTGTCCTCAACAATGATCCGGCATCCTGAATCGGTAATGGGTGCAGAGACTACCCTGACTATAGGCTTCTCACCCGGTTTGTGGAATTTCAGAGCATTACCGATGAGGTTTTGGAATAGCTGCCGCATCTGTGAGGGGTCTGCTGCAACAACGGGCAGTTCTCCAACCTGGACTTCCCCTCCGGTTTTTTCAATCTTTACTTCCAGGTCAGAGAGAACCTCGTGGACGAGATCATAAAGGTCGGCTTCTTGAAATGGCTCTTGGTTCATTGTTACCCTTGAGTATTCCAGAAGGGACGTGAGCAGCGATTGCATGCGCTGAGTCGCATCGAGCATCCGGTTTAAATAATCGTTGCCGGCAGGCCCTAGCGTATCTTTATGTTTTTGCCTGAGCAGGTTGCCAAAAGAGATGACTTTGCGAAGAGGTTCTTTCATGTCATGGGAGGCAATGAAGGCAAAATCCTGAAGCGCCTCGTTGCTTTGCTCGAGCTTTGTCGTGTAGGTCGCAAGCTCGGTCGTCCGTTCCTGAACCCGAAAGTCCAGCTCGTCGCGCGATTTTCGAAGCTCATCCTCCATGCGCTTGCGTTCGGTGATATCACGGGCGACATGCACCGTGCCAATCATTTGGCCATATTCATCACGCAATGGTGTCGTGCTTACCAGGAAGTCGCCACCGAGTCGTTCTTCGTGCACTTCGGCAACGTGCTCCTGCCCATCATGAAGCGTCTGGGTGTGAGGGCAAAAATCGGGTGGCGAGGCAGAACAATGGATCGCTTTATAACAATGGAGGCCAACAACTTGTCCGGTAGTCTTCCCAAGACGTTTGGCCATTTCTCCATTGGCTCGGACAATCCTATGTTGAGTGTCAATTACAGCGATCAAATCCGGCACACTGTCGAACGTCCGCTCCCACTCCTGCTTAGCCCGCAGCAATTTCTCCTCTGTCTGTTTGCTTTCGGTGATATCCTGAATTGTTCCGAACCTGCCGCGAAGTGCCCCTTCCTCATCAAACTCCAATTCGGCCGCCACATGAACCCACTTCGCGGTGTCGCCAACTAGAATGCGGTGTTCTATATCGTAAGGCGTGCCGCAAAGGGCGGCCTGCCACGACTGATCCACCATTTCCCTGTCGTCCGGGTGAACATCAGCCAGAAATGCCTCATAGGTCAGAGGCAACCCCTTGGGAATCCCAAACATTCGGTAGGTCTCGTCGGACCAATGCATAATATTGCGTTTAACATCCATTCGCCAGCTTCCTATATGCGCGACGGCCTGAGCACGGTTGAGGTCTTCCTGGCTCTCTCTGAGTTCTTTGTTTTGAAACTGCAATCGCTGCTGGGCCTCTCGCAATTCCTTTTCAATGTTTAACTGTTGTAACTGCTTGAGTCCCAGGCTTGCTATCATCTCGGCAAAGGATGTAAGAAACGAAAGAATTGAAGGCAGGGTCTTTTCGGCTATGATCGGTATCTCTGACAAAGCCTCTAAATACTCCCGTTCATCAAATCCATGCTCCTTAGCCTGACGGCGAAAAAACTCCACATCAGGTTTTTCGGTAAAGAACTGCCCTATAAAAGCATTAGCGACATGATTCCCTTCAATGATGATTGGGGAAGCTGCATCAGTGAGGCCGTTTTGACAGCGGTAAAGCGAAAAAGTCTTTCCAACCTGCAATTCGTTGGCGAGTACCGTGTCGCTCTCGATGCATCTCTTGCACGTTTCTTCGTTCACGCGGTGGAAATCATTGCAAAGTCTCTGCCAGGGCGATGTTACAAGGACCACTCCCTCAAGATCGATTATGGCGGCAGGGATCCCTCCGGAATCAAAGAAGTTCTGAAGTAGCCTCTGCGTTTTTTCGATATCGATCAGATCGGACAGATTAAAGCTCAAAGGACCCTCAATATCTTTATACGACGGAATGAACCGGCGATGACATCATGCGTTAAAGCTCAAGGGCTTCAATGTATCTGCGTATCAGCGGGTTAGACAGGTGCGAGCGAAAGGATCTTGGTTCCGGGACCGTGCTTAGCGCACAGGCATTTGAGTGCAGAGCTAACTTACGCATTGGTGTGTATATATAATGCTTCTTCTCTGGAGATGCTACATACCGCTTGATCGCAAAATGCCATAAAAGTACGGGGAAAATACGTGGAGAAAACTGGTATTGCCGGATTCTATCGGGTGGCAGCCTGTTCAAAAAAAGGTCGTAAACAATTCACATCCAATGCTTCACCCGGTTCCATGGCCGATGTCCACAAAGAGAAGGGAGGGCTCATAAAGGGTGTGAATACTTTGAGCCGAAAACCTAAGTAAGATGCGGAACCAGCGAGCAAAACCTGCCCTTATTGCGCCACTTCGGAGGGTTTGAGCATAAAATAACGCTTGCAAATTCTGAAATCGTAGAGCCGGGGTTTTTGCGGGGTAGGCAAACACAGTCATAAAAAGGCCACAATTCTAGTGATTTACACAGATCGCTCGGATTTGTCGTGTGCCTACATTGCAGAGGGTGTCGATTGGATATCCAAAACGGCCTTAGGCATTGGAATCTCAAGGGATTTGAGGATTCTGGTCAGCTCGGATGTGGGCTCGTTGCGCTGAAAGAATTGATTTTGGGGGGTGTGGAACTC
>JBKQTS010000039.1:0-16634 GCA_052143075.1 Syntrophobacteraceae bacterium
CAACGCTTCAGGGTTTTCGGGTCAATCTCTGGAGAATGTCCCCAGGTAAATCCAGCACCCTCAAGCATTTCTTGCAAATCGATGATTGCGAATTCAAAAACAAAAGGTTCTTTTTTCAAAACTTACTCCTTCCTAGCGTCAGGCAGTTGGATTCGCCAGCCACCGTCAGCTATCATAAAATTGATAAATCCTCCGGCAATCTCAAGGTGAACATCATCCTCGAAATCGAATATAACGCCGCCGGGGCACCACCAAATCTGCTCTAAGTGTCGGCCCACATAAAAATCGCCAAAATTACCCATAAGTTGCTTTTTCAAAATATTCTCCTTGTAAGACCAGGGGAGCACAGAATGCCACCCCCGCGTCTGAGGGGTTTAGGAGGATTTCCACGTTTCTGCCTTCATAAAATCCATAATGGCGGGGTCGTCTCGTCTCCTTGCTGAGATTGCATCGAGGATACTAGCGGCAGTTCCTCCGATGTGCCCCGCGACTTCTAACCAATAGTTATCGCGTTCCAGCCCACCGGGAGGTTCTTCCTCAGTTAGCTTGTCCAAAAACGCGTCAAACTCCATAACTGCCCTAAATGTTGCCATTGTTATCACCTTAAACCTCCTTACTTCCGCCGTACAAAATCCGGTATGGTTGTGGGTTGTGGGTTAATCACCGCCTCCGGCGTCACCGGCTCAGTCACCGGCACCAGCGGCTCAGCTTCGGGTGTATTAGTTGAATTGTTTTCTACCAAGGCAACCGGCGGCGCAAGCTGCCGCCGAATCCAGGTCGCGGACTCTTCCAGGTAGTCCGCACACTCCAGCCAGTACTCTGTGTTCCAGCTATGTCTGAGGGTTTTTTTGGATTGCAACCGATCCATCATCCGGTCGATAGCGTCGATTGCCGATGAAGCACTCTGCTTCTTATTCATGATTCACCTCCTTAGTTAAATGGTTAAGGGTCTCTGCCATGAAGAACATCACAGCCCCCCGGAATGTATGCAACGTGGTTTCAAGGGCATCGGCAACTTCTAGTAGGTATGTCCAGTCAGCCGGGGCTTTGAAGTCCCGTCCTCGGGCCAAGCGCCATGTGACTTTTTGCACTTCTTTAATTGGAACGAGCTTAGGTTTGGGTAATGTACTCATTTTAAAATCTCCATCTAAATGGTTAAAGGTTTAACCCCACTGGGAACTCCTGGACCGCTCGTCTCCTGCCGGGGTCCGGGGTGATTTCCCCCAAACAAGCTATTTTCTATTCTACGGAATTGTCCGACAGACCCTTATGAGACGTCATTTTCGAGAATGATGAATGGAATCCGGAGGATATTGCATTTTGACGTATAAGCAGCTCCGAAAAAAATGACGTCTCATCCGATTTCGCCGGAAAAATGGAGCGCAAAGGGTATATCCTTGCCTGGTGCATTGTGACTGTCCCTAGAATGAGGTTCCTCTCTCGCCAACTGGGTGAAGAATGCGCAGAACATTAAGGACTACTTCCCCCGCTTCTTTCCAAACCGATTGCCCAGCACATCTAGCAACACCATAGGGGCCATAAAGGCTTTCATTGGAGATGAACGGCCCAAGCCAATGGCTTCTAAAAACCCCCTCGCTTGTTTTCCGCCGCTCTCCATACCATGATTTTGGGATAGGAAGATTGCCGCTGAAGTGGAAGGTCAATTTTTCATCGGGCGGAGGAAAGTTAATCTGTTCCCACACATGGGTCCTGAGCCATTCTTCGGAGACGTTGGGGTTATCCACTTCCTGGATTAAGAGAAAGTAAGATTGCTTATGGCATTGGTTACATTCATAAAGTTCAAGGAATGCGATAAAGTAAATCTCTGCCACAAGGTTTTCAGGGATTTCCTCGGGGTCGGGCACTGTGTCGCCGTCAACGAATCCTGATTGCCCCACTACCTCACAATGCGGGCACGCGACACATTGTTCATTGAACGTTTTCTCAGTTGGTATGGCGGTGAAGTCGAGTTCGAGAGGGAGTTCGTCATCGTCATCTTCGAGCAGCAGGTCATCTTCACCAGCGAAATCAAGTTCGTCGGTTTGCTCGAACTCAATTTCGGAATCGGCTTCAGGGTTAAAAGTGTCTGTCGGTTCTGCGGGTTTAATTTCCAAGAACACGGGGCCATTCGCCTCAGGGTCCATGACCCAGACTTCCCGCTCCTGATTGCCTTTCCTACAGGTAAATCCGTAGAATCGTTCACTACCATGAAGATACCTGCCTTTGGGATCCTCGGCAAAACCTTCGACAATTTCCCACCCTTTTAGCTCGTCGGTGACCTCTTTGGCCAGGCATTCTACCGGAATCTTGCTAATAGCTGTACCTCCCACTTCCGTAGTCTTCGTGCACTGGAATTCAGGCACTTCGATTACGTTGTCTGGCTGCGGTTCCGGCGCAGGTTCAGGCACCGGAGGGTCGGCCTCTCCTTCCGCCTCTTCAAGCTCGTCCCATATCCAGTCTGCAGCTATTTCCAAATAGGCTGCAGCCTCCGTCCAGTACGTCCAGGAGTCTCCTCCTATGGTTCGTTTCGATAGCAACCGGTTCATCATGCGGTCGATTGCGACTATTGCCGACCGTTGTTCAGTAAGTCTTTTTTTCAATGTAAACTCCAATCTAAATTGTTAATAATTAATAGCCTCTGCCTATGGGGACCTCGAACCGCCCCTCCTTCCTCCGGGGCCGGGAAAATTTTCCCTTTCTCAAAATCTGCCCTTAATCTATGAAAAGTCGATTTCCCTAAGTAGGCTATTTCATTAATGGCGGTTTTTCGGCGTGATTATGTAACAATATTGTGCACATTTTTACAATCTGCGCCCCTCAGCCCCTTTGGGTTTCGACTTCCCTACCGAACTGCCTGGTCACGCCGCCAGATGAGCCGGCGCGATAATAGCCATTACGCTCCTGGTCGAATCGGGATTACTCAGGACCGTTATCGGCGCCTCCTGAGCCGGATCCTGAGTAATATCCGCTTGTCTTTACTGCTTTGAGCGTTTGCACCGGTTGGGACTGGTGCCTGCCTCTTCAAAGGCAGCGATCAATTCGTTCTCAATCGATACAAAGAGTTCGACAAACTGTGGCTTCACCAGATTCTGCTCGGCAAACTTCCTAAATTGTGTGTGGTTATGCTCAGCTGCCTTCTTAAACGGCGCCCCGATCAATCCGTACAGGGCACGCATGCTCTTTGCCACTCTGTCCGGTTTTGGTTTTTCACTGCTGTTGAGTTGTTTGCGTGCCTTCCTTAAATTCCTATACACTGCGCCCTCGATCGCCGGCGGAATTTCCAGGCGACCACCAGGAAATGGGCAATTGATGTAGTAGACGATCAGGCGAACCAATTTGCTTAAAGTATGCGTATTTATTTCCATATTGTATATTCCTCTCTTGTCGTTTTATGTTACCAACCGGGCCGCGAACGGTACGCGGCCATTTTCACAGGCAATCGGACATTATTCGTCCCTTTTCGCGTCCTGGGGAACCGGACCGCCATCCTTTCCGTGTGGGTCCGAGTTAGACTTCCCTAATCCGTACTATAGGGAATTTGAAAACCTTCCTGGAAACACCCCAAATAGGCGTTTATTCTTGTAATTCGCAGGTATGCCTAGCATTAGAGAAGTATTCCTGCTGCGATGACCGAAAAAAAATGCATCTCGAACGATAAAAATCTCAATTTTTCCGCAGAGGCGGTTAGGGCCGCCCCTCTTATTCTTTTCACAGGGTTAGACCCCTTAGAGTCCGGCAGGTCATTGCCCAGCAAAACCCCAAAACGCCAACTCGGCCAATCGCTGCTCCTCGTTACTCAGCTTCAGGACACGCTCAAAGCCACTCCCCGGGTCAACGAGTACTAGCAACCCGGGGCTGCCTCGATTATTTTCCCGTCGGCCAGTTCCAGGCCAATAGCGTCGTTATCTTCAGACAGATACATGCCGGTGATAACACCGCCGTGAGTCGCGTGTATAAATTCCAGTAGCTCTTCATCATCGTCACTATTGATCGTCTCGAAATCGCTCATCGTATTCATCTTTCTATGTAAGGGTTATTGTTTAGGGCGGCGGGCCACTGCCCGTTTCTCTCCAGGCGCCGGTCAGATTTCCCCTCTCTCAAACAACCTGCTACCAATATAGAAAATCGTAACAAGGGACCCCGACCGCTGCGTTCATCAGTTTCCGAGTAAGGTTTTCCCGTTTTCGAAGAATCTAGCTTTTGGGTCTGAATTTTTTCGAGGGCTGGAGGGGGGCAGGCATTATTTTCTGAAGATAATGATAATACCCTATAATCATTACATTTGAAGGTTAATTACGAGAATACTGGAACTCGTTAGTACGGAAAAACGGCTTTGCGAGGAATAGGCTTTACGAAGAATAGGCTTTACGAAGAACAGGCTTTATGAAGAACAGGCTTTATGAAGAACAGGCCTTACGAAAATCCAGCTTTACGCACGGTAGGACAATCTTACTCGCTGGGAATGCGAGCCTTCAAAGAATTGAAATCGAAAAGGCCAAGATCGTACAACACATTAGGACATACGCCATTTTCTCTGGTCAGGCAGGTCACAGTTGTGGAGGGTCCTTTCTCAAATTCAAAGCCATTTCCCACTCTGTCAGTCGGGAGAAGGAAGGAATAGGCCCTATTCAACCAGGCTGAGAAATATAATGCAAAGGAGTCGATCCGATCTGTTCGTCAGCGAGTTCACCAAGGCAGATATAGTCCGCCCTAATCTGCTGGTTCTTCGGCCCCTGGAGATTCGTTCTGGCCTTCTTGGACTCCGGAGTCGTCTCCCCATGGCTTGCCGAAGCAGAGACACCCTGGTCGATTTATACTGGCAACACGCTTTGTGAAGAGGTGGTCTCTTTTAGCGTCACTTAGGAACTGCAACACTGTGTCGACTTTCGTTTTGGGAAATTCTTTGCGCACGATCTCAGCGATCTCTTTCCCTGTGTGCCTCCCCTCCTCGAGCAATCGTTCGACTAAAGGCTTATAAGGGCGACCTGGAGAGTAAGTCCCTGCTAATTCCAATTTTTTTTTGATGAGTGGTACGATGAGATCCTTAATTGTTGTCCCATAACCTATTACGTATTTATGAAGATCTTTTCTCATCTGCGGGTCGATGCCCACCGTGAGTGTCACCTCGTCCAGCGATCTAGTGCGTTTCGCCATGAGATCCATCCTATTATTGAGTGAAATTCTCCGCGCCTTGCCTCTTCCGAACGTAGATTCAGTTGGCCATTTTAGCACAGGGCGATTTTACGACTTGAGATTTTACCGTAGATTCGTAAGTCAGTGAAGTGGTATTTACGTAAAACTTCATATTATCCAATAATATCACCTTAGTATATTTAGATAAAGGAAAATTGCACTCGAGCCCGTATTGGCCGCTTTTTACCCCATAAAAATGCCCAGAATTTTGGATCGCTCATAATACATTCATGAATTCGTCGAGAGGCGAATGAAGATTCTCAGCGATGGGGCACGGCAATGATGGCCAGGCTCGAGGGCTGATCGGAAAGAAGATAACAGAAAGGACATAAAAGTGATCGAGAACCAAAAAGCAAAGATGAAAAAGGAAATTGCAGTTGCTGCTGACGTTTATGACGCCTCGGCAGAGGTTTGCGCCGGTTTGTCACCGGGGGACATGGAAATAGTTTTAGACCGCATTGACTCAGCCTCGTTTGGGGAGTGCCAGTGCTGCGGCGAGAGCCCATGCCGGGGAGTATTGGTAGCCAGCAAAGTGGATAATACAAATGGGCTGGGAACCTTTACGGTCTTCGGGCTGTGCAAAAATTGCCGTGAAGACCAAATCGATGTGATTGCATCGTGTCTCAGCGAGACGGGTTTTAAGCAGCCGGCAATGTATTGGTCCGAGAAACGGCCGGTGCACTGAGGTGGCGCCTACTCAGAAGGCATTCACAATGAACAAACAGGAGTTTGCTGGACGCTGTGGCGCCGCCAGCAGACTCCGCCATAACCCTGGGCGCCTTTAGGAGTAACATATGGAATTTTACAACAGAAAAGACCTTAAAGGAACGCAGTTTGAGGAGATCCAGCTCTGGGAAATCGTACGCTCAGGGCGTTTGATCCCTTTCAGAAAAACCACGAGTACACTCCATGGCCCGCCGGATCTGATTTCGGGCGACTACGGATTTGCTCCGCTTCTCCCCCAGAACATTCAGAAACGATATGACCGCCTACAGACTTTGCGATCAACTATCTGCCGGTATAGGCGCTATTCAAAAAAAAGCGACGATGAGGTTTGGGACCTCTCAGCGGAGCGCCGCAATCTGGAGGCTGCAGAAATTGATCCTGCCTCCGCGGCGTTCACGGAGGCCTTGAATGAATTCATCAATATGCGCTCTGAACACCTGAAAAGCATCGAGTCGGAGATTGCTGAAATACGCCCGGAAGTGGATCGCCTTGAAAAGGAATTTGCCAATCTCGCCGGCATATATTCCAGACTCGACCTCACTTCTTTTCAGCACGAAGAGTTTTTGAAGCAGCTTGAAGAGGCTTACTTTCGGTTAGACCAGATCGAGTTCGTACGCAATGACATTTCAGCCGCAAACCAGTCCCAACTCAGTTTTTTCAAGGACGGAACAACATGGGCGGTTGGTCCCTGCGGTCGAGAGAAACATTTCAAGAACGTGGCGGGCTTTAATTACATTCACTTCATACTCCAATATCCAGGACGGTCCCTCTCAGCTTTAGAGATTTACCATCTGGGAGGACTGGATTCAACAACTCTTATGGAGCTTACCCGGGTTGAACCCGGCATGACAGCAGAGGATCTGAAAGCCGCAAAGGCAGCGATTGAAAGGCTTAAAGAGCGAAGGGATACTTGCGATGACCCGGACGAAGCTGAAAGACTTGCTGCGGAAGTAGCCGACTACGAACAGAAGCTCCGTTTCGCCAAACGGAAGATCCTTGGCAGCAAGGAACTTGATAACGCTCGAATAGCCGTCCGAAAGGGCATCAAGAAGGTTCGTGACCAAATCAAAACCGAGTTCGAGGGATCGGCCCCAGATATAGTTCGAGAACTGAACCAGATTTTCACAGGCTCTGATTGCTACTACGGCAATCAGACTGCTTGGCGTCTTTTCCCATAAGCCCGCCGGACAAATTCTGAAAAAATCATCGTGCGGCTAAATGGCACGACTGTGCACTCGTTGTGCCATCAAGCCGCACGCCTAATCAATGTGCAGGGAAAAAATTCTCCTGCATGCCTGGCAGGGGCAGCCTGCGCAAATCAAAATTCAAAACCTGAAAGGATTGGCCATGAGGGTATTTTACACAGGTTATCTTTGACAAGACTTTAACTTCTTACGTTTGGGCAACAGACCAGTTCTATATCATAAGACGAATTGGATCGGGCTTTCTGAGACTATGGCGAATGAAGTTTTTGTTGGACTAAGTCACATTTGACCGGTTTATCGAGTTTACAGAAACCCATCCACAACTTAAATTTGGAGGTAACATATGATAGTCGATACACAAATGCTTCGCAACACATTGGGTGTTGCAAAAGTAGCGGTTGCAAAAAAGGAATTCGTTGAAGGCATGGGTTCGTACTTATACGAAGGTGGCCGTGTGTCCGCATTTAATGAGGACATTGCCGTTTCGTGCTGGTCGCCATTAAATATTAATGGAGCAGTCAATGCGGACTCGCTATATCCTATAATTAAGGAATCACGTGATACACATATCGACATATATTGTGTTGATTCGACATTGCATATTAATGGGAAAGAAACCTCAGCAAGGCTACCGTTAGACAGTGCGTCTGATATTTTATCCTATATACATGATATCGGAGTGCCGCCTATCAATTCTGCCGAATGGGCCCCGGTAGCTAAAAATTTCACACAGCAGCTGAAAACGTCCTTAATGACGATAAGCAAAAATATGGCGAAACCTGCCTTAACATGCGTACACTGGGATAATGATGTTCTGGAGACAACCGACAACTATTCCGTGACTCGTTGCACTCTGGCAACTACTCATCCCCACGCTGAAGGCATACTTATTTCCGGTGAAGCGGCACGGGCTCTGTTGAAATTCGATCCTATCGCTTTTGTCTGGACCGGTGATTGGTTGCATTTCAAGACCACGCAGGACGCGATATTTTCCTGTCGCACCTTTGATGGACCTTTCCCCGGACTTGACGGATGTCTTTCAAAGCAGTGTACAATATTAATTGAATTTCCCCCGAGCCTCTTAGCGATACTAAAACGTGCGGCCAGGATTACACCTAAGTATCGCTATATGGAAAGAGAGGCTAAGATCTCAATTTGCGAAGGGACATTGACAGTTCAAATCCTGGTGGGGAAAGGAGAATTCCAGGAATCATGTCCTGTAAACTTCAAAGATGACCTCATTTTCACTGTCGATCTAGACCGCCTCAAACAGTTCCTTGAACTCAATGGAAATAATGTTGTCGGATTCACTACATATTGTGAAGGTAAGTCAGGGATGCTCAGATATGAATCTGAAAACGTGGTGCAGCTGCTAATAGTAACCCTACGTAATCCAAACTGACGAATAATAAGGTTCTATAAATAACAACATTATCAAAATAGACTGTCGGAATACCCCGACATTTAGGTACTGGTGCGGGTTTCGTACCCGCGCCATCAAAAAAATCATGGAGGATTATAATGGGTATAGCTCTTACGACACTAAAAAATCGGAATTGGATTGACCTCAGCATAAATGGCTGGGAGAAAGTCTTGATAATCGCAGCCAAAAACGGTTGGGAACCAATGGGAACCGTCCCTCATCAATGGTGTGGTATTGCTCCGGAAGACTGGAACGGCAATTATTTTAGCTGTGATTTTCAAACAGTTTGTGCGGAGGATACGCTTGGCATTGCTGCAGCGCTTGAACTGGCAGTAGCGGACTTAGAGGAGAGTTCGGTGGAGTGGATTCAGGAGTTTGTTGATCTGGAGTGGATGAAGGGGTTTGTTGATATCTGCCGCGCCAGCGGCGGGATAATGATTTCATAAGCCTACGACAGGAACTACTGGGATCCTCTAATAGCAAAATGAGCGGTGTTTACGTGCCGGCGAATGTCGGCACCCCAAAATTGACGATGTCGCAGATCAACTTCATGAGTGATGATGAAAAGGAGTTAAATATGAGTACGGAATTGCATGCTTCGAATGGATATTACATTGATATTGGCACCAGAGGGTGGTCAGATCTCTTAACGATTGCCTTTGAAAATGGCTGGGAACCGATGGGTACGCTTTCCCCCTATGTGGAAGAGGGCATTCTAGAGCTAGACGACTGGGACGGCAACTATTACAGTAATGATTTTCAAAAAGTATGCGAGGAGGATGTGCTTGCTATTGCCGCAGCGCTAGAGCGTGCGATAGAGAACAAGGATGATAATTCTGTGGAGTGGATAAAATGGTATATTGAGGACATTCGCAACAGCGGCGGCATAATGATTTCGTAAACCCCCGACACCAGTCTGTGCTCGCTCAGGTTCTGTGGGGCCTGAGCGGCACCATCACCAATAATCAAATCAAATGAAAGGAAAGGTATGTCGACCTACATCAACGACAGAGAGCAAATGAATGCTGAAGCAATAAAGAAAATAATTGGAATCATAACCGATTACACAGAAGAGAACTGTCCAGCCCTGGCAATGACACTTCCAGTGGCAAGGATAGTGGACGAACAAGTCCGTATACTGGAGGAACAATCTGACACCATCCCAGATGCCGAGATCGTAGCGGCGGCGAGTCGTATTCTCTATGAAGCTATCGGAGAGTCCTTGCAGGCATTGGTGAAGTCGGTGCATGAGGAGGCCAGGGAAGACATGGGGTACGAACTTGGCGTTCTCGAAATGTTGCGGATGCTGGCGGGCGTAGCGGACGATGCCGTGACCACAGCGAAGAGCACTGAGGCATTGGAAGCTTTCATGGATTGGCAGGAGAAAGTGCTCTGGTCACCCCCAGGGATCCTAACTCCTAACCCGGAGGATGTGGTTTACTCGATCAAAATAACAGCCAAAATGGCACGAGAATGTTGGGGCTGGAACGAGGCTGATATACAGCAAGCCATTAAGTATGCGGATGAGGGCATAATGAAGGCAGGTGACGGATTTGATTGGGACCTGGAAATGCTCAAGGCGGCCGTGAGGGAAGACTGGGACATAATGAAGATTACCCAGGCCATAGAGGACAAGGCCCACGACTTCTGGGCTGATGGTGAGCAATCCCAACAGTAGTCTAAACTGGTGCCGGTTTCCCGGCACCGTTTTCAACAATCAAACTAAATGAGGAAGACAGTAACGATGTCAAACAGAAATGAAAATGTAGAGGCAAAAGATAAGGTGAATCCTGATACTCTTGGGGTAATCAAGGAGCTGATCTATGACTACACCAGACTGGAAGAGCCGACACTCAAACTGTCGCTCCCCGTAGGGCGAGTAGTGGATGAGCAGTTAGGCATCCTTGATGAACAGTTGGCAACCATGCCCGATTCCGCACTTGTAAGAGGGGCGCTCCGGACGCTTCATAAAGAGATCGGTGAGCCACTCGAGTCATTGGTGCACGAGACTCATGACGTGTTTCGGAAGCACATGGAGAATGAACTCAGGGCAATCGAACTGTGGAAAAGCGCGGCAGGCGTGTGGAAGGAAGAACACAAGGCAAACCCGACTCTGAAAAATCTGAACGGTTAAAGGAATTGTGCGAAATCATCTCGCAGAACGTGTCCTGCGGTGGAAACCTCACAATGGCTAGCGCTCGGCCCACCGCAGAACTGGACTGGAGGGGCGAGGAGACCATTGATGCTGGGGGGATTCTGCGAGAAGGGCCGTCGAGTAGTCTGGCACGGCGCCGGCTCATAGACCGGCGTTGTAGAGGAGTAGGCTGGCATGGTGCCGGGAAAACGGCGCCATTTTAACAATGCATAAGAGTTTCTTAAAGAGTTCGCGCCAAGAAATGAGGGGGGTCGAAACGTTGTTCATTATACCGCCAAACTAACGAGCACATCGGTGTGCTATTTTAAAGGAGATTACTATGGGTATTGATTTTATTCCAGTGAATAGAGAAAAATTTAGAGAAGGATTTATCGACCTATCAACGAGAGATTGGGACACACTCCGGAGGATGGCTTTGGACAATGGATGGGAACCAACGGGCACGGTAGATCCTTATGGAGGTGAAGCCAACGGCGTTTTCATAGAATGGGACGGAGGTTACCACACCAGCGATTTCCAATTAGTCCTGGAAGAGGACTTAATGGCAATGACCGATGCTCTGGAGCGGGCAATAGCTGACCGTGATGAGAGGTCTATTCGCTGGATAAGATATTTTATTGATGAATTCCGGAAGAGCGGTGGCATCACGCTCGGATAATTTCGGGCAAGAGCTTCGCTGACATAGTGAATAGGAAGTTCCTGTAGTCAACATTATTGAAAAGGCGCTGCTGATCGAGTCGAGTAGCGCCCTCAACGGGTAAAATGGTCTGGCACTGCTAATATAGGCTAAAAACCTTACCAAGGTCAGTCGGCTCACTCTTTTGTTGGGGCCACTCATTTTACCCTCCTAAGGACCTGGGAGGATAAAATGTCGCAGATCAACTATACCATTATAACGGCGGTAAAACCTGCCGTCATCTCAAAGTCATTTACCCTTGAAGACGGAATATTGTGGAAGAAGGGAGGTGGCGCCCTGATCGAGGGCATCGCCACCAAGAAAGAGGAAAGTCTTGCCGAATTCCTCAATACCCTGAAATCCTTGGGGAGTAACGATGCGTTGTGTTTCGGCCAACCAAAAGCCTCAGGAGAGCTAGCGAAAATCGTAACAAAGGACAGAGTAGCGGAAACCACGGACCAATGGCCTGTGATAGCAAGGACAGAAGCAGATTTCGAGTGGGCTGATGGGCCCGGGATCTTCCTGGGCGATATTGATGTCGAGATGTCTCAGGACGAGTTGAGGGCGGTGATGTATTCCGTATGTCCTGTATTACGGGACGTGCCTCACGTCATGGCTGCATCGGCATCAAGCTATATATACTCAACCGCCGATGGATCGGAACTAAAGGGAGCTGCCGGTCAGCGGCTTTATATCCCGGTGGCCAGTGCGCGACAAATTCCCCTGATAGGTGAGACCCTTTCCCAGTTGTTGTGGCTGAATGGGTGCGGTCGGATTGAAATATCGAAGGCCGGTACCTGTTTAAAACGTACGGTGCTCGATACTTCGGTTTGGCAGGCTTCCAGGTTTGATTTTGCAGGAGGCGCCTATTGTGGCCCAGGCCTGGAACAAAAACGCCCTGAGCCGGTGCTAATTAACCAGAATGGGTCTTTTCTCAGTCTGGACATGCTACCAACCATGACACCGGAGGAAGTGGCTCAGATAAGGCAAATACAAGAGGATGCCTTAAAGGCTGCGCGGCCGGCGGCTGAAAAACAGCGGCAAGAGTGGTTGGAAGACAGGATGGCGGACTGGGAACATAAACAAACCGGTCTGGGTACACCGGTCACAGACGAAGCAAGGCGACAGTACCGCGATACACTAAATAGAGCAGCAAAGAGTTACCGGCTACTGGGCGACTTTGAGCTGTTTTCAGAGGATCATAGCGTTGTAACGGTCGGCGAGGTGCTCGACAACCCCGAAAAATACCATGGTAAAACCTTCGGTGACCCTCTTGAGCCGGACTATAACGGCAATCTTGGTGTAGCCAAAGCCTTTCTGTATGGGAGCAGGCCTATCATCCGGTCTTTTGCTCACGGCGGCCGAACCTTTACACTCCATCGCTCCCTTCAAAGCATCCAGGTTTCAGCAGGTAATATGTCCAATATTATTGACGAGATCCTTGAGCAAATCCGCCTGGAAGGGGATGTATACAATAGAGGTGGGGTGATGTCATATGTCGGCGACGGCGAAATACTGCCTATGGAGCCGGCAACTCTCCTGTATCTCCTGGGGAGTCTCCTTCGTTTCGAAAAATACTCGCAGAAACAGAAAGAGTGGGCGCCGGCAGACTGTCCAGTACAATACGCACGCTGCATCACAAGACTGCGAGCGAAATGGGACTTGCCTGAACTCAAAGGTCTATTGCGTGCACCGACAATAACGCCGGCAGGCATAGTTATAGATAAAGAAGGATTCGACGCCCAAACCGGCCTTTTCTTGGACTTTCCGGAAGCGGCGAAATGGATGGGTATTCCCGATGCCCCGTCTGATGATGAGGTTAAACGGGCTGTAAGACGCTTGTGGCAACCATTCAAGGAATTTCCCTTTGTCGAGGATGCTGACAGGGGGAGTTACCTGGCTGGATTGCTGACAGCAGTGACACGTCCAACATACCCGACAGCGCCAGGGCTGGTTATCGATGCCACCGCGCCGGGCACCGGGAAGAGTTATTTGTCATTCTGCCTCCAACTTATGACCGGCGGTCGTATAGAGGCGATGGCCCCTGTCTATGACGACGAAGGGGAGATGCGAAAACGGCTGACAACAGTTGCGATGTCGGGCGCTACTACCCTTCTCGTTGACAACATCGACAGACCATTTGAGTCAGGTGCGCTATGTTCATTTTTGACCTCAGAGACCTGGAGCGACCGAATACTCGGATCAAACGCAAAGGGGTGCTTTCCAAATAACCTCTTTTTGTTGCTGACCGGCAATAATGTCACGATAAAGGGTGACTTGTCGCGTCGCCTCCTATGGAGCAGACTGGATGCTGAAATGGAGCGCCCAGAGGAGCGGGAATTTAGCTTCAACCCGGTGACATACGTTAGAGAACACCTGTTAGATCTCAGACACGCCGCGTTAACAATCTTGAGAGCCGCTTGCATCCGAGCTGATAAGCCAAAAAGATCAGCACTGGGTTCCTTTGAGGCATGGAACGCCTTCGTACGCGATGCCGTGATGTGGGTTGGCGAGCAGGGCTTTTTGACTGTTGATGATCCTGTGGTAACTATGACCAAAGGAAGCGATGAAAACCCTCAAAGACAGCAACAAGGCGCATTCCTGCGAGCCTGGTATAACGAGTTTCAGGATTCTGAACGGACGGTGAAGCAGCTCATCCAGTATATCGAACGTAATCTTACTGACGACTACCCGTTTGTAGAGGCAGTGCAGAGCATTGAGGATATTCGGGGTGAACTCACAGTGAAGAACCTTGGATATTGGATACGCAGCTCCAAACTGAAGGGTCGAATCATAGACGGCTTAGTATTGCGCGGCAAAACTGGCACTTACGGGCAAAAGTATTGGGTTGAGCCCAAAAAGGGCAGAGGTAAACATGATGTCGAGTTTTCATCAACAATACCTACGGTGAAGAAAAAGCAACCGACATTGAGTCTGCTCAATACTGTGACCTCGAAGCCGTAAGGACGAAGTGTAACCAGAAAACCATGTCATATCAGGCCTTTCTGAGGTTTCACTATAGGTGATATAGGTGATATAGGTGATGGAATGAGCCGTTTTAACATGTTTATTTATGTATAAGTACGGGGTTAAATTAATTTAATTGCGTAGGAATCCATCACCTATATCACCTATAAATGTTGCCAGCTTATTGCGCTAAATAGCCTATTTCATTGATACATCGGATTATTAAGGCGATGGCAATAACATTCACACAATTGTGAGATATCTGCTCGCTGCTCATCAGCCTTAATCGGCTGGTAGGCAGCATGGAGTTGGTTTAAATCAAACAAGAAAGAAAAGGACTAATTATCATGGAACAAAGAGAAATTCCACAAACTGCAATCAACAGACTAATGAAATTGGCGGAAGAAACTGAGTACTTCGACGATTATGACATCGTCACGGAAGCCGACAAAGTAGATCACACTCGCCGCCGTATCATCGATGATATTGAGTGGATGTTGACAGATCCTACTTACCTCCAAAAGGAAGAACGTGAGGAGATGGAGAAAGATCCTAATTCCATCGTACGAAGAGCAATTTTCCACACTGCTTGCCTCTTTGGAGAAGATCCGGCAGCGTGGACAGATGAAGAAGAGGAAGGCGCTCATGTCAAAATGGAGAATAAAATGACACCTCAACGTATACTTGAGATTTATGAAGATTTGGTGAACAGGTACGAGCTGTATGTAGCAGGCGAGGAAGTTGAGTTTCCATACGACGAACTACCTGGTGTGATTTACGTTCACCTGCCTCCTATCTATGGCAAGGCCGGCGACAAGGAGAAATTCAAAGGACAGTTTGAACCTGACGACGTATTTGAAGGCACCGTGGTCGCTACGATGGATTCCTGTGAATGGGGATGGCCGGCTCATATACTTGATGTAGCCGGGGACGACGGGATTAGAGTTTTAGTTGCACAAATGCTGTTCCCTGACGCTGGCTCTGCTTACGAGTTCTTAGACTCTCAAGAGTTTTAAGTTCGCCTGCCTCTCTGCCTCCCGCAAGCCCGAGTCTTACGGCTCGGGCTGCCCCTGAGGGTATAGCTTCCGCTCGATATCAGCACTGCAAAGCTCACCTAATCTGTTCGCCCGACGTTGGCGCACTCGGTGTAAATGGTCCCGCTCCGAATAGGGAGATGCGGACCTTCGAGGGCGCCAAAGTCATACACTTCAATTCTAGACAGGGATTGTTCTGGCCGTGGCAGTGGCTAGGAATCCAGTTCCATTCTTTCCCCGGCATTTGACCTTGGATCCCTGGAGACTTTGCTTTGTCGCTCTTACCTAATACCGCCTCCGCAGCCAACATTACCGGCCTGCTGAGATTTTCCATTGCTGCCGGCGGGATTTGCTGCGGCTGCTAAATAGAGCCACCAGATTCCGCTGAGATCAGGCTTCGAATGGGTGTTTTGAGGAGCCGGATTGAGGTTTGGTATAGGTGGAAAATTGGCTTCTCGATGGTAAATTCAGGGTTGCATGCCCTGTCGAAATGGGGTAGGTCGGCAGATATGACTTAGTTATGGGCCCTGAGGACGAATTGGCTGGGGGGTTATGGTCGCTGCCCAACTAATTCGTTTGCTCTTCATCATACCGGTTGTCTTTCGATCTTCGCCTTCTGTTCAGGAAGGCGCTGGCCTCCCTCCCCTGTGGGCGGCATCGAGTGCCGCCTGGCCGCGGATTCACATATTCGATTTCAATTTTTTCTCATCAACATGCTCAGGCGCCTCTTCAATGGCTCTTTGAGGAAGAACTTGGACGTCGCGGGGGGGGGAGTTTCATGTCCCAAAACGATCCTCATGGTAGGTTCGGCGAGGGGCGGCGTGCACTTCGATCTGAGGTTGCTCTGGAGATGACGTTCGCCACCGCTCTCTTTCCTTCCATCTTAATCCGATATGGAATATATTTTAGAAAATCGCCTGTATAGGCTGGCCGGCAATGTCCACGGAATCCAAATGACCGGATATGCAATCCGGGGTATGGAGGATAATTGGATTCGAAAACTAATGGTACGCGGTTGTTATTGCACCTTTCGGACATTCATTTTCGGGAACCCTACTGTCTTAATCCAGAAACCGATCAGGACCAGCCCGTCCGCCAAACCTTGCTTAATGATGTCCGCAACATGGTAGCCCAGATAATTCTCGGTTGACTCTCACCAATTTTTCGTCATACTCCAACAAATCCCGTCAAATGTAAAGGTGAAACCTAAAGGGAAGGTTTAGGGTAGAGCTCCTAGCGCATACGACGGAAAGCA
>JBKQTS010000040.1:0-24960 GCA_052143075.1 Syntrophobacteraceae bacterium
GTACCCTCAATGAGATTGGCTGTGCTTTTTGCAGCCTCGGCCGCTCTCATCGCCAGGTTCCTAACTTCATCGGCGACTACGGCAAATCCTGCTCCCACATCTCCCGCCCTGGCAGCTTCAACCGCTGCATTCAACGCCAGAAGATTTGTCTGGAAAGCGATCTCGTCAATGGTTTTTATGATTTTCTGGGTGTCCTCGCTGGCTTGGGATATCTCATGCATGGAGACCGTAAGGTTCTTCATTGTATCATTGGCGCGTACGATAATGCCCGTGGCTTCTTGCATCAGCCGATCAGCCTGCTTGGCGCCTTCTGCATTCCTCTTGGTCATTGAAGACATCTCATCAAGAGAGGTAGTCGTCTCTTCAAGAGCCGATGCTTGCCCTGAGGCTCCATCCGCCAGTTTCTGGCTCGAAGATGACAATTGACCGGCGGCAAGACAAACGATGTCTGCGTTTGACGTAAGCCCTTCGATAGCAAGATTGATGGGACGAGTTGTGCTTCTTGCTATCCACCAGGATAGTGGTGTTCCGATCAATACAAAAAGAATCACCACACCCATGAAGAGGTTTCGTATTCCCGATAACTCCGTTTGGACATCGTCTATGTAGACCCCCGAGCCAATAACCCAACCCCAGGGCTCGAACAACTTGACATACGATATTTTGGGTACAGGCTTGCTCTCGCCCGGCTTGGGCCACATGTAATCTACAAAACCGTCTTTATTTTCTTTGCAGACCTTGACAAACTCGAGAAAGAGGTGCTTTCCGTTGGGGTCCGCGAAGTCGCGCAGATCTTTCCCATCCAGCTCAGGTTTAAATGGATGCATGATCATGGTGGGATTCAAATCGTTGATCCAGAAGTATTCCTGCCCCCTGTAACGAAGGCCCTTGATTCGAAGGGCCACTCTTTTTTGAGCATCTTCAAGAGTAAGTTCTCCTGATTTAACCCTGGCCTCATAAATGACCAACAGATTGAATGCTACCTCGGTAACACCTTTTAGATCTGACCGCTTCTCGCGATATACCATCGTTTCGATTTTAAAATAAACGCCGATCAGAACCAGTGTAACTGAGATAATACCTACCAGCCCCAATGATATCATCTTCGTGGAAAGCTTAAACCGTTGCATCTCAAATCCTCCCACCAATCAATCTTTTAAGGTTCCAGTAAACAGTACGTTTCTCGAAAGTTCTAGCTGCTCGGATTGACCGTTCGAGGTTGATTTGAATAGTGCTAGCATCCGCGATGAGTTGAGGGTATATCCTTTCCACTGTCTCGAACTCAGAATCGGACAGATTGAGTCGCACCTTTAACAATATTTTTTACTTTGAATAATTTGTTTCGGTTTTAATAGGACTTTCCAGTGTTCTCAGGTCAAACAACTGAAGATTCTTTCGTCTCCCGGTGGCAAGGTTCCGCCTTCCCCAAACGCAATGACATGCATCCGTTAGGATCATGCATGCTTCTTTTGATTCGAAATATGGATGAAGGTAAACAAATCTGCCGTCCCCCAGTATTCATGAGGCCTGAACGAATCCGTTCAAGAACGGAAGTTGCTTTAATAGCTCGACCCCGTTCCCGATGGACTCTTTATCGGGCAGCCCGGCCCCGTGTCCAGGCCCGGCTTGTCATTGTCCATGCCTGTGTTCGTACCTGGCGGGTAGAATGGCTGTACGCCGCATGGCCCCGGTTCGAATGAACCCGCAGATCCTGTGGCAAGTGAACCGGAGGACTCCGTACCTGACGAGCCTGAGCCGCTGAAGTTTGACCCGGTGCCGCCGGCATACTCGACGCTGCCGCCTGCTCCCCCCGCGCCTGCCGCCCGCACGTATGGATTCGAGGCCGCAAAAATAGCCAGAAACAGAAGAATGGCTAGTAAAATGCTTAATTTCTCCATGTAATTTCTCCTTTGCATTCCAGCCTCATCTTTATAGAAGCTTCTATAATCATAAAATAAGACTGCAAACCGCGGGGCACAAATCCATTCAAAACAGTGTCTTAAACGAAAGGCTCATATCGCGGCATCGTAGATCCGAAGAATGCATCAACTTGACCACCGATGAATCTCGAAGGGCATTTACGGAAGTGTGAGGGGTCACCCAATAAAATGGAAATTGCCAAGAAAGTGGAAGGGGGATGGTGGGACATGTACCCTCCGTACCCCCTCCGCCTCGCGGATGGGCGGGCTGTCGAGATATGGCGATTCGGTGGCGGCAACCGGGCCGCCACCGCCGAGCGGTCGGCAGGGCGCGTTCAACGCGCGCTGCCGAATCCTGGGGCGCGGGGGATATTTAAGTGAAAAAACATTCCCCCGCTCATTTGATCTTTCCTGAAACCACACGCTAAAACTGCACCGGACGACTATCGGCTCTGATACATTACCTTGCCGCCGACTATGGTGTAGGCCACTCGGGCCGACCGGATCTCATCTTCCGGCATCGTCATGATGTCCCTTGTAAGGACAGTGATATCGGCAAGTTTACCGGGCGTTAGCGAACCTTTGATTCCTTCCTCAAAAGCAGCATAGGCATTGTTGATGGTGTACGCTCGAAGAGCCTCTTCCCGGCTCATGCGCTGGTCCGGGTAGAAGATTGAGCCATCGGACAGCCTCCTCGTCACAGCGGCATAGAAATTTGCAATCGGGTCGACGTCCTCGACGGGTGTATCCGTTCCGTTCGTCACGACTGTCCCGCTCCGCATGAGCTTTTGCCAGACGTAGGCCCCCTCTTCGGCCCGCCTTGTTCCCAGCCTTTTGATGACCCAGGGCCCATCCGATGTGCAGTGAATCGCCTGCATGGATGCTATGATTCCAAGCTGGCCAAACCGTGGGATATCGGCAGGAGCAAGATGTTGGGCGTGCTCGATTCGCCACCGCAGGCTTTTGCCGTTGATGGCCGGATTTTCCCTGAAGACGGTTTCGTAAATGTTAAGCGTTTCACGATTGGCGCGGTCTCCTATGGCATGCACGCAAAGCTGAAAACCGTTCTTGACGGCAAGCCGGGCCGCCTCCAGAATGTCTTGGGTTGGTTCGACATTCAGTCCCGTGCTTCCGGGCAGATCGGAATATGGTTCGAGCAACCATGCCGTATGCGACCCAAGAGCGCCGTCCATGAATTTCTTGATGGCCCTCACGGTAAGCCTCTTATCGCCGAAATTAATAATTTTATACTTGGCAAGATTTTCCGCAAGGTCCTTGTTTTGCTCGTGAATCATCACCCAGAGCCGGATCCCGAGATTGTTCTCCTCAACAAGCTTTTTGTACCGATCGATGTCCCGGAACGAGGAAGAGGCATCCTCAAAGCTGGTGATCCCTTTGGATAGGCAGTCCTCAACAGCGAGACCGACGGCTTTGCGCCATTGCGCCTCGACTTGCTCCGGCGTCCGCTTGGCCATGGCCTCTTCATGGACTCTTGAAATCAGGCCCTCTGCGGCATCGAAGAAGACCCCCACCGGGTTCCCGCTGGAGTCCCTCAGTATTGCGCCGCCATCCGGGTCCTTCGTATCTTTTGTTACCCCTGCCAGTTCCCTTGCCCTGAGATTGGCGAACAGGGCATGGCCGCTGGCATGAGTGAGCAGAACCGGATTCTCGGGAGATACTTTATTCAGGGCGTCATCGGTCGGGTATCCCTCAATTTGAGGTGAGGGGCGCTTATTCCATTTCTCCTGGTGCCAACCCGATCCGATGATCCATTCACCTGCTCCGGCCTTCCGCACGCTATCTGCAACCATAGATACGACCTGGTCCCAATCGCCGGCCTTCGTCAGATCCAGTTCCATCTTTGACTTGCCGAGAAAGAGCAGATGCCCGTGGCCGTCTATGAAGCCGGGCATGGCAAACATGCCTTTGATATCCAGTAACTGTGTGGACTTTCCGATGTAGCCGTCTATCTCATCTCTGCTTCCCACCGCGACAATAGTGTCTCTTCGAATTGCTATTGCTTCTGCAGCAGGCTGATTCTCATCCACGGTGACTATTTTGCCGTTAATAAGAACCAGATCGGCTGGCTCCATCTTTTGCCCGCAGGCGCCGGACGAAACGAAAGCAACCTGCAACAGCACCATGAATACAAGCAATACGCTGTATTTCCGGATCTGCGCCACTCCTGTTTTTCTCCCTTCTCCCTTCTCCCTGCTCCTACTCCTGTCCCACACCCCTCCTCTATTGGGGCGAATATAGCACATAACGATCCGATATGGTTAGAAATATTGGCAAAAAAGCCTGCTCCGGGGCCGTCATTGCGGCACAGTCTCTTCCGCCGCTATGACGTCACACCGGTGAAAACCGGGGCAGAATCCAGGCATTTTCCCAACTAATGGATTTTAAAGCACAAAAACACTGGACCCTGGCTTTCACCGGGGTGACGGAGTGCAATTGCGTGACATGTATTTCTGCAAGTAAGTACCAGGCCGCGTATGAACCGGAAAATAGAGCAGGAAGCGGGTAGTCTTTTGCTCCCCGCTCCCTGCTCTTTCTTTCATGACGCTTTTGCGCTGATCTCAATCCGGAACGAGCCCGGGAAAAGACCGTTGCGCTCCGCCTCCGGGCCTTCGGCCTTTTGTGTCAGAACACCTGCCTGTAGATCTCATAGATTTCATCGGGGGCGGCAACCGGGCGTGGATTGAAGAGTCCGGCAAGGTCACCGGCGGCGTGCAGGCAGCAGTCCTGCAGGCTCGCTTCCGGGACACCCAGTTCGCTTAGCTTCATAGGATGGCCGACTTCGCGCATCAATTTTTCGACCTCATCGGCAGCGGCCAAGGCAGCTTGGCGGTTGTCCATACCCGCCGTATTCACTCCCAGCGCCTGGGCGACCATCGCCAACTTGTCCGTAGCGTGATCGACGTTGAAACGCATCACCGCAGGAAGCATGATGCCGCACGCGGTGCCGTGAGGGATGTTGAGAAGCATGCCCACGGTGTGCGCCATGGCATGGGCCAGGGCCACAGACGCAATGGCGAAGGCAAACCCGGCCATGGTGGCTGCCACCTGCAGATTCATCCGCGCCTCTTCATTCTTGCCATCGGCCACGGCAATGGGCAGATTCTGCCTGATCAGCCTGATGGCATGCAGGGCGTTTGCATCGGAGATGGGGTTGGTAGTAAGCGTAGTCAGGGCTTCCACGGCGTGGGTCATGGCGTCCATGGCCGTGGATGCGGTCATTGACGGGGGCAGGGTCATGACGAAACGCGGGTCCAGAATGGCTACCTGAGGCATGATGTACTTGTCGAGGACGTAGACCTTGCGTCCGGCCGCCTTGCTTTTGATGACGGCGGCCGAGGTGACTTCGCTGCCGGTTCCAGCGGTTGTGGGAATCACTATGTGCGGTGTTACAGGCCCTTCCAGTCTTAACATTGCGATGTGGTCATTGGCGCTGCCTCCTTGTTTGAGGACCACGCACAGTGTTTTGCCTGTGTCGATAACGCTGCCGCCGCCCACGCTTACAATGCAGTCCGCGCCCAGACCCCGGGCCATGGCCGCTGCGGCGTCCACCGTTGCCAGGTCGGTGTCTTGGGCAATGTTGTCGAAAACGCCAACGCAGAAATCGGCCAACGCGTTACGGGCCAGTTCAGCCAGGCCTGCACGCGTCACACCGGGGTCGGTCATCAACAGCACCCTCTTACAGCCAAGATTTGCCACTTCCCTGGATAATGACGTCAGGGTGCCATGACCGGCGATCACCTTGGTGGGGCAGTGATATTCATACGCCTGCAGCCTTTTATTGTCGGAGAGGATGGAACAGACGATGTTCGATTCGTGGTGGGCATAGCTTGCTACGTGCATCCGCTTGATCTGTGTGTATTCGGCCAAACCGCTGTGTCCCAGCTCACGGCCGACGCCGGACTGCTTGTAACCGCCGAAAGGACAGAAATCGCCGAAAGCGTGGTAGTTGTTTATCCACATGGTGCCGGTGCGCACCTGCCGTGCAATGCGTTCGGCCCGGCCGGTATTACCGGAAAACACGCCTCCGCCCAGGCCGTATATGGAATCATTGGCGATTGCCGTTGCTTCTTCGTCACTGTCGAATTTAATGAGCGAAACGACCGGACCGAAAATTTCCTCCTGAGCTATGCGCATCTTGTTGTCCACGTTGGCGAAAACCGTGGGCGCGTAATAGCAGCCCTTTTCGAAGCCCTCGACCTCGACGCGACCGCCGCCGCACAGCACCTCGGCGCCCTCTTGCCGGCCCAGCTTGACGTAGCCGTCAACAACGGCCAACTGCCTCTCATTTACCAGGGGCCCGATATGAGTTGTGGGCAGGAGCTGGTACCCGACCCGAAGAGCCTCTGTGCGCTTCTTGAGCTTTTCGCAGAATTCGTCGTAGATTTTCGACGAAACCAGAATGCGGGTACCGGACTCGCAAACCTGGCCCTGGTGGAAGAAGGTGCCCATAGCCGAACCGTTTACGGCGTGGTCCATATCGGCATCTTCCAGGATGATGTTGGCGGATTTGCCGCCCAGCTCGAGAGTGACCCGCTTGACCGTGCTGGAGGCCATGCGCATGATCTGTCTGCCCACCTCGGTGCTTCCGGTGAAGGAGATTTTGTCCACGTCCGGGTGGGTGCACAAGATCTCACCCAAACCGGCGCCCTCTCCGGGAATGACGTTGATCACTCCCCCGGGAATGCCCACGGCCTTGGCCGCCTCGGCGATAATCAGCGCGGAGAGCGGCGTGGCCGAAGCCGGCTTCAATACCACGCTGTTTCCCATAATGATGGCCTGGCCGATCTTCCAAAAAGCCATGGTCATGGGGAAATTCCAGGGGATAATGCCCACGCATACTCCCACCGGCTCTCGGCGTATATAGTCGCGGCCCACCTCGAATGGATTGCCCGAATATGGAATCTCCTCTTCCCACGGGAACTTCGAGGCTGCGTAGTAAGCCAGGTTGCGCAACATGGCAGCGCACGTCCCCGGCGTCAGTTTGCAGAAGTTAATGATCTGACCGGCGTCCATGGCTTCGGTCATAACCAACTGCAAGCTGAGCTGATTGATCATGTCGGCAAAGTCATAAATTTTTCCGGCCCGCGCTGCAGGCTTCATGCCGCTCCACTCGCCCTCGTCAAAGGCCCGGCGCGCCGCAGCAATGGCCGCCTCGGCATCCGCCTTTCCTGCCATTGCCACTGTTGCGATAGGAACGCCGTTGCCCGGGTCCGACGTTATAAAGGTCTTCCCGTCTCGTGCCTCTACAAATTCCCCGTCGATGAACAGCTTGAAATGATCCATCTTTTGTCCTTTCTCTTTGGCCTTTGAGGCCTGCTTGGTGGAGGCTGCCATGGTCTACAACCTCAATGAGGTGGAATCTTTCTCCACCTCGTCGAGGCCGCACTACATATTGACGGCGTATGCGTAAGGCCGAGAATACACAACGCTATTGCCATACATGACTTGAGAGCTCTTGGGATTAACCATCGCTGGGTTTTGGGCATACGCCAAATTCGAGATGCTTCAGTTCTTTTCTCTCGCCCACTTCACGCAAGAAAATAGACATGATCTGCTGCCGGACTGAGGGCAAAATCAACGGCTCACTCGCGCCATCAGAAAGCACAACGGTCTCCTCTTGGTAGATCAAGCCCGCTTCGGTTGTGAAGTCATCCGGAGCAAGACCGGCGATCGTCAATCCAACCATTCGGTGGGGACGCGGACGGTACAGTTGGTCAACTCGTTGCCTGCTTGGGTATAGCGCATGATCTTGGCCATAGTGCCCCTGCTTCCCGTCATGAGTTTGGATCGTTTGGTGATCAGTGCCTGGGTGGAATCGAGTTGCTTTGTGGAGATTCTTTTCCAGACTGAGTAGGGCGCAGAAATGATGAATTCAGGCTTGTATTGTTCAGGGTCGGCCACCAACTCCGCCTTGCGGCATTTTCCATGGTACAGATCCACGTAGGCACACAAGGGTTCTTTCACCGGTCCGCCCTTTTCAACGATGAAGTAGAAATCCCCTTCCCATGTCCTGGCGGCTTCCTCATAAGCTTTGCTGCTGTTCAGTTCTTCTTTGTAAAGATCGAACCACTCCTGTGTTCCGTATTTTGCCATGATCCTGCCTCCTGACTGTTGTGGATGTTGATCCTGCCTGCTATTGGACAACAGACCGGCGGGGATATCAGGGAGCGCTCGCAGATAGCAGATAATGTGCAGATAATGTGATGTAGGATCATGGATGGATCGGGGGATTCCCTGCTTTCCAACGTTGAGCAGCTACTATTTTATTGCACTCTGAAACGATTGTCAAATCTATGCAGTGTTTCATTAAAACTATCGTTTTAGAGCAAAACATTGCGTTGTTTTCGCAACTCACGTATAAAAGCGATCATTTGGTGAAATGCTCTGCCGGGCATCCCTTAGCGATACACTTCGCGCAGCGCGGAAGGCATCCCGCCGCCATTCTCGACGCTCTCCCCGATCTGTCAATGACCAGAGGTGGGGCCGGATGCCTTCCTGATATCACAGGCGGCAAAGCCCTGCCACTCACTCAACGGCTTCTCCGAAGTGATAATAAAGCCCTTCCTTCCAACTTCATCGGCATAGGAAACAGCAACATTGCCAACAAGTGCATAAACGTCCGGACTCACCACGATTGTCAGGTCGTCCTCGGTTTGGACCAGATCCGCTTCTCCCGGTTTATCGTGCACCAGGCCAAGCGACGGATCGCAGCAACCTGTGAAGCGAATCTCTACGCGAACACAGCGATTGGACCCCTCTGCGGACAATGCCGACATGATCGCACGGTAAGCTTCCACCTCCAATTTGATAAACATCGCAAGTTGTCCTTTCTTCATCCCCCGCAGACAGTCCCCGGTTTCGCTTTCTATGCCGGATGAACACCTTTAGGGAAGTGTGAGGCCCTTGAAAATGGAAATTGGCAAGAAAGTAATAAAGTATAATCATACTATAATTTTCTAATTTCAATGCCCTCACTTTTGCGGCATCGACAAACCCTGGACGAGCATGAAGCACGAAGCGGGTAGCTTTTGCTCTTCGCTCCCCGCTCCACCGCTTCCTGCTCCTTGCTCCCTGCTCATTGCTCCTACACCATTCACTATGCGGCCTCACAAAAAATCGGCCGCGAACTGGGCACTCATAAAAGCGGCCTCACAAAAAATCGGCCGCGAACTATAAGTATGTGGCCTGGTCACGTAACGCTAACCGCGAACCCGCAACGTAGTGAGGGTTCGTGCCCGGACTTGAAGCATCAGCCAACGGCCAGAATGTTACGCCCGGACCTGAACGTAGTGAGGGTCCAGCGTTTCATGCGCTTCCTCAGTGTTAGCCGCGAACCCGAAACGTAGTGAGGGTTCACTATTCACTGCTCCACTGCTTCCTGTTTCCCGCTCTTCGCTTCTTGCTTCTTGCTTCTTGCTCCTTGCTCCTTAGCCCCCGCTCTTCGCTTCTTTTTGGTCTGATCTGCATTTTTCTTGCGGGTTTTGATCGGAATATCGTATGATTTGCCGACATTCGGATTTCCAAATGCTTTTTCTGATGGAATCCGATTCGCAAAATGCAGTTCGCCTCCAGTTGGGGTCAAGTTGACGCATAATTCAGGTTAAGACCGCTCGCGGGCGCCATCCATGCTTCATGGAAGGGACCACCCTTAACCTCGAAGCTGAGTAATGCTTCTCAATTGGCCCATCATCAGAAATACAATGATTTCCATTTAACGGGTAAGCGCTTTCCGGCTGAAAGGAGAAAGCGGGATGAGAGTAGCTGCACTCGTGAACCCATTCGCAGGAAGCCGGACGGCCGGCAAACAATGGCCCATTCTCCTCCGGTCGATCGGATGGGAAGCAAAGATGGTTGACACATTCTGGAGCGAATATCCCGGGCATTGCGAATCGATTGCTGCATCAGCCCGCCGCTCCGGATACGACAGGGTGATCGCTGTGGGCGGAGACGGCACACTGTCCGAGGTCCTGAACGGACTATGGTGGGAAGAACATGGAGATATGCCCTCGGTGGGCATGGTGCCCTTCGGCACCGGGTGCGACTACTTTCGAAACTTTGAAAACGGGGCGGGGATGGCCGCCAGATTGAAAACGGCCCTCGCAAATCCAGCCATCAAAGTCAGTCTTGGAAAATGCCGGTATCAGGTCCAGGGCGGCATGAGGCAAAGGGTTTTCGCGAATGTCCTGGGACTGGGGTATGACGCAGAAGTGGTCCGCCGGTTTAAAAGCTCGAACCTCCAGCGATTCGGCTTGTTTTCTTATGGCATCAGCGCCCTTGCCGAGATGAGGCAGCTTCGGCCGTTTACCTTGGAGGGCACGGTGGGCGATTCCTCGTTCCGGGCCCACATGGTCTTTTTTTCGGCGACCCTCGGGTGCTGCTTCGGAAAAGGAATGAGGCTCGCTATAGATGCATCTCCTTCACATGATCGATTTGAATTCGTAGTCGCAGCGCCAATGTCTCCGCTGGGTTTGTTGACCCCCATTGCTCGAGCCTACCTGGGGTTGCGTCAGGACGATGCCGTGATATCCAGGTTGTATGGAAGTGGGGCGGTGCTCGGCTCCTCGACGCCGATCTTATTCCAGGCTGATGGCGAGTTGCTCGGACAAACCGGCATCATTGAAATCGAGTTGATACCCGATGCCTTCTCTTTTGCCGGCGGGATGACCAGGAAGCAAGGAAACTAAAAGGATCGGGGCAATCTGTGTCCCTGATACCTGAAGGAGAGCAAGAGGCCAGCCTATGATTCGACACGCGTTCCCCCCCAAGCATGAGGGCCGGAAGGGATTTTACGATGTCAGCATTTATCGGTCGGCGCTGGATCGTTACCCTGCAATTAACGACCTGATTGCCGAAAAGGCTAAAGAAAACGAGGATAAGGTTTGGCTCGAATTTCAGGATGGAAGAACGTTCACCTATCGTGAAATATACTCCAAAAGCCTTCAATTGGCAGCCGGGCTCAAGGAAAAAGGGGTTTGTACGGGGGACCATGTAGCCATATTCGCCCTTAACAGTCCGGAGTGGATTTTGTCCTATTTTTCGATCCTTTTGCTCGGGGCAATACCCGTAACCGTTAACACCGGCTTTATGAAGGACCCTCTGGTCTACAATCTGACCGCATCCAACGCCGCGTTTGCCGTGGTGGACACACGGCTTTTCGGTAAGTTCATTGAAATCGAAAAAAGGGTTAAAGACCTCAAACATGTATTTCTGATTGGAAAGCATGTGGCATCCGATACAAATGCTTTGGCACGTCCCTGCAGCTTTGTGGAGGATTTGCTGGAAACCGCTTCAGCGGATCTGCCCGAAGTTAAACTCTACGGCAAGGACACCTGCACCATGATATTGACATCAGGGACGACAGGGCCGTCCAAGGTCGTTGCCGATTGTCATGCCCAATTCATCACCACGGCACTATTTTTGATCGATGCGGGTGCGATTGGACCCGACAGTGTCGTCTATACCTACTTGCCCCTTTTTCACATAATGGCCCTCGACATGGCTGCCTTGGCCTCGATGTTGGCCAACGCCAAAATCGTATTGGTCGAAACCTTTAACCCGGCGGTTTTCTGGGAACACGTGCAAAGGTATGGCGTAACCCACTTTCATGCCGTCGGACCGATTCTCGAGATGCTATTTAAACAGCCTGAAAGCGAGATAGAAAAGACCCACGGCCCTCTTACCGCGGTTGCTTACTGTTCGAAGGAAATCTGGACTACTGCCCGGGAGCGCTTTAAAATAGCCATAACTGGCGGCTATGGCAGCACAGAGGTTGGGATTCCGGTTTCAGCCCCATCAGCCATCAACCGTGCGGGAAAAAACCCGCCAGGTGCCTGCGGGTTTGTTGGCCCTCATGTAGAGGTGGAAATTATGGACGAGCGAGGAGCATTGCTTCCTCCAGGTAAGGCCGGGGAAATCGTCGTGCGCCCGAAAATTCCTTGGACCATCTTCACCGAATACTATGGCATGCCCGAGGCAACTGCAACGGCATTCAAAGGGTTGTGGTTCCACACCGGTGATGCCGGCTATTTCGATGATGACGGTTACCTCTATTTTGTTGATCGTCTCAAGGATGCCATTCGACGCAAAGGTGAAAACATCTCTTCCTACGAGGTCGAACAGATCCTCTTGAAACATCCGAAAATTTCGGAGGTGATTGTTGTCCCCGCCCCTTCAGAGCTGGGAGAAGATGAAGTCATGGCTGTAATCGTGGCTGATTCGGGCAGCGATCTTACCCATGAGGAAGTCGTCAACTACTCAAAGGAAAACATGCCGCATTTCTGGGTACCCCGCTATCTCCGTTTCGTGGATAGCCTGCCAAGGACGCCTACCGGCAAGATAGAAAAATTCAAAATGAGAAATGAAGGTTTGACGGCAGACACATTCGACCGCAAAAAATGAATTTAAGGCGAATGAACGAGGAACAATGTTTAAATCAATATCATAACAGAAAAAAATGATAAGGTCTGGACGCTGACTATCAACCGGTCTGAGGTAAAAAATGCTTTAGGCTGCTTGCATCATTACAGTTTGACTAAAAAACAATTTCGGCCTTTCAACAGGCACGAACCCGGCGGTTTGGGCTTTTTTGACAGTATCTTCAAATGACTTCTTTGAAACATGGAATATCGGTTCTACTATGAAGAGCCTCCCATTAGGATTCATTATTGATATTAGTTCATCAAAAAACAGTTGTTTATCGGGGACTTCATGAACCATGTAGAACGCTAGAGCAAAATCAACCTTCTTTGATACACCTATTCTATCCTTTTCGCATTTATGCAGTATGATACGATCCTCCAACTCTGCACCACGAATCTTGTCTCTTAGTTTGTCCAGCATTCCCTCTTGCAGATCGGCAGCGATGACTCGACCGGACTTTCCTACCATTCCAGCCATATCAATAGAGAAAAAGCCTGGACCACAACCCAGGTCCAACACTGTCATGCTTTCTTCAATATAGGGCGCCAGTATTTTGCGAGGGTCTTGTAACCATCTTCGGATTCTATTATCAAGACCTCCTGCTATTCCAACCGGGCATACATGATTTTTCCCAAGGTTCACGACATTTTCCTTCTCTCGAAAGAGATCAGCGTTTTTTCGGCAAACGGCGCTGGAGTGTCGCCGATTTAGCCGGAATGATGCTTCAAGTTGCTAGCGTTTCATCCGAACCGCATTTTCTGGTCGGATTCTGCTCGAAAGAACTTCTTGAACTGCTGCAAAGCCCGCAAAATCATACGGTTTGTCAATCGAACACGCGGACAGCAAAGGCCGACCTCGGTCCGTTCAGGCTGTGGATAACGGGTCGGCTAAAGGCAGGTACGCAAAATTCAGGCGAACCGTTATCGACACGAGGAAGCAGGGGGCAGTTTTTCTAGGGTATCATAAAATTCCTGCACGTTGCTCGTAATCGTGTCCAGGTCGAATTTGTGCCAGCCAAGTTTTGCGGCATGCATGGGGACTTCAGCGTGGCCCAGGGCTTGTGCGGCATCGGTGCACTTCGGGGAATGATAAAGCTGCTTGTCGGCGGCCAGCAGGGCCTTGCTCTCCTGAAGCAGCAAAAGGACTGCTTTGGCCTTCTGCGGCACATAAGGGAAAATGCCCATTCTTTCATTGTGGCACCTTTCGCACACGACGACGAGGTTATCCGGCGTTAAAACCTTCGTTACCATTGAACCGTGACAGGTCACGCAGTCGGGACCCTGGCCCGTCGATTCGAGCATTTTGTAATGGAGACCCTGCGTGAACTTGTAGAACTCGCCCCCGTGGCATTTGCCACAGGTTGGGGGTATGTTTTTGAAATATACCGAGCTGCCGGGATTGCTGGAGCCGAGCACGCCGATATGGGCTTGCTCTTCTTTCGCGGCCGTCGGGTTGCCGCCGTGACACTTGTCGCACGTGACGTCGTGCTGCTGGTGGATCGACCCAACCCAACTGTGGGATTTCACCCCGTAAAAGCTGCCGGCGGAAAGTTTGGAATGGCATTGGACGCAGGAGTTCTCCGCCGTTTGATCGCCGGCGGATGGGACGGAGTGAGCGAAAACCAATACCCCGCACAACACCAGGGAGCAGGCCAGGAAATAGTCAAGTTTTGACATGGTTGACGTTCTTTCCTTATCGACTGTAAAGACGCAGCACCAGGTAGGAGATCGCCCAGGCTGCTATCGTCGCAAGACAGGTGTATATCGCCATCGATGTGGTGGTGATGTGAAGGACATCGATGTATCCGGCCAGGGTGGTCATGCAGAGAAACATCGCGCCGCCAATCCCCAAAGAGGTCATCAAAGGACGGTGCAGGGGATTTCCAAGATAGTTCTGTGGCTCGCTCACCCGGTCAAGGAACGGAATGGCAACCAGGATCAGACCCAACAGGCCAGGGAAAAGGACCCCGCCGATGGTTTCCGGGGTAATTTTTGCTCCGGCGATGTGGAATGAGACATCGCCGGGGACCAGCTTCAGAAAACCGTAGATGGGGAGAAAATACCAGTCGGGCCGCATGACCGGAGTTCCCGGCGAGGGAGGGCCGAACATTTCGATAGGGTTTAACGGAATATAGGTCGACATCAGGACCACCACGAACAGCAGAAAAAAGAACAGCGACAGGCTGATTAAGCTCTGTTCCGGCCAGACCGGGATGCCGATGAGCCTCTGCCCCTCCCGAGCGCCCTTGCGCTTCTTGTTGGCCACCGGTTCGGTGTGCCTCTGCTTTACTACAACCAGCAGGTGCAGGCCAATCACGGCCACGAGCAAGGCCGGGATCACCATGACGTGCAGGAAAAAGAACCGGGGAACGGTTCCGGCGGCCGGGAATTCTCCTGCAAAAAGGAACCGTGATATCCAGTCCCCGGCCCAGGGGACTGATTTTGAGATGTAGTAGGCTATGGAGGTTGCCGTCACCGAAAATTGGCTGTAGGGCAGAAGATAGCCGGTAAAGGCTGCCCCCAGGGTCATCGCCAGCAGGACGAGGCCAATCAGCCAGTTGACCTCCCGTGGTTTGCGGTATGCGGAGGTAAAATAAATGCGCGCCAGGTGGGTCAGAATGGCAGCGATCATGATCATGGCCGACCAGTGATGGATGCGCCGGATGACCATACCCAAAGGGAGGAGATCGATTCTGATCACGCTGGCATAGGCGGCGGGAACCATGGCGCCGAATAACGACACCTGTTTGATCGAAGGCTCGTAAAGAAGACCGAGAAAGATCCCTGTGGCCACGAGCGTGATGAACGAAAAAAGCGCTATCTCTCCAAAAAGAAACGAGGGATGGGTCGGAAAGGCTTTGGTCAGAAATTTGTCGTGGAATTTTTTCAGCTCCAGCCGTTCATCAAACCATTGAAAGATCATCGCCGTTACCTCCGACGTCAAACCTGCGGGCCGATGGGGCCGGAAAAACCGCTGGTGAAGATAAGAATTCCATCCTGGGACACTTTGACCCCGATCTGGGCCAGCGGAATCGGAGCGGGCCCCCCGGTGACCCCGGCCCCCAGCGCCGGATTGAAGATGCTGTTATGACAAAAACATTCGGTGTAGGAGGCGGCGGGGTCCTGCCCGCTTTTCACCCATGAGACGATGCAGCCGAGATGAGTGCAGATGGCGCTGTAGGCCACAAACCCCTGATCGGTCAGCTCCAGGCGGGTTGGGGGCTTAAACTCCGTCTCCTTCAGGCGAACCAGTTGAACGATATTCGCCTGATTCCCGGTTTTGCCTTGAGGATAAGCGAGGACTGCATCACCGACCTGGAACGCTGAAGCCCTTAAAAAACTTCCCTGCAGGCTGCCCTCAGCGTACACCAGTTGGTCCCCCGGGGCCACGGTGGCCACGTAGCCGCCGCCTTTCTTTTCGGGCGACAACATCTTCAGCAGGGACAGGAGAGAGCAAAGGAAACCCGCGACGGCGGCCAGGAGGACCCCCAGGGTAAACCGCCTGCGAGTGATCTTCCCTTTCCCGTCCTGATGCCTGGGGCCTGCGTCTACCATAAGACCCCCTCCTCCCGGTCCTCGGCTACCTCTCTGAACGCGGCAAAACTTTTTGCATATAGCACGATCAGCACGCCGGTCACCAAAAACTCGAAAGCCAGCAGGGTGCCCAGCTCATAGTCGTTGCCCCGGCCCAACAGCAACAAATAGGCAAAAACCACTGCCATGCTGAGAAGAAGAATCGACAGCAGGGTGATCAGGATCATGGCGAACGCGGAACAGGAAGGCTTCTTTTCCCGTAGGACCTCAAAGCTCATTTTTCATCTCCCTTTTCCAGAATTTCATAAAGCGTACAGCCGAGCAGGAAAAGAAAAACGATGACGCCAAATGCCAGCAACCCGACTTGATAGGAGTCCATTTCTCCCGGGAACCGTGGAGCCAGCGAAGGTCTGGATCCCCGGGTTTTCTCCCCGGCCAGCCGGATGCGAATCCTTGAGAGTTGTGCTATGGTCGCATCGGTCACGTTCATGGGGTCAATCTGCTCGTAACCACTGGTATCTGCGTGACACTTTGAACAGGTCTCGGATACTGCAGGCATGGTGTTGCGGTGAGCGTTGTGGCAGGTGACGCAGGAAGGCCCTCCTTTGTTCTGGAGATAGGCCTTGCCCATGATACTGTCGGCAAACATCCTCACCGAAGCGGAGTGGCACAGCTCGCACATGCTGAACATCTCCTGACCGGAAGGCTTGCCGACGAAGCCGTGTGATTTCGACATGGCGGCGGCTTGTATGGCTGCAAACTCGGCGCCGGAGAGCTTCGACACGTTCCCCACCACCACCTCGTCATTGCCGCCGTGGCAGCTGTCGCAGGTAATATCGTGCTGATAATGAATAGACCCCTTCCACACGGTAATCGGCTTGGCCAATGTCCCGCCCAGACCTTCATGGCAAGTAATGCATGCACCGGGTGTCTGTTCAGCACGGGCCCCTGACGCATTCAGCACGGCGAGAACCATCCAACATACGGCCCAAACCCATCTTTTTTCGTTCACGTCCGCGCCTCGAATCAAAAAGTTCCCGCCTGCGACGCTTTGCTCAGAGCTCCGTGTAAACATGCACCCTCGGCGGCCCGGCTGCTGCAGCTCATCGACCGGCATCGTCCCCACCGGAAAACCGGGCAGGCCAAATCCATTTTGCTCCCACATTCGTTACAGAACTTTGCCCCGTCTGGCTGCTCTGCTCCACATTTGAGACACTTCATAGAAGTACTCCTATTGTAACAGAGCCGGAATGCTACGTGTTGATCACATGCCTGGTCGAACCGGAATCGAACCATTTACAGATTGGATTGGGCGCGAAAGAAGTCGTGGAACGCTCAGAATTAATGGATTTTACGATATCACCATCGAAACGCGCAAGTGGAAATGCCGATCAAACCAATTTGGGCAAATCATACCCTCTGAGGTAGCCATCTCCACACACTCAATGAGAGTCAGTACTTTACTACTGTACGTGACAGGCCTCGGAAATAGGTGTCCGCCCATCCCTTGCAAAGTTGCCACGTCTTGTCAACTTCGAAAGAATCAGTTCGCGACGATCCGGTAAACAAATGATTCGAAAATGGCGAAGATTTTGGCGCCCCATTTCTTAAGGCGGAGAAGAGCTGAGTTGCATTTAGCTCCCAAGCCCTGGCGGACGAAAAAGGATGGATGACGCGACCGAATGGGCACCCCGGGTGTAGTAATCAATGGGGGGTCACTGGTTGTCGAACTATGGCCCGGTAGATTTCTGTGAACGGCCCCGGGCGGACAAGCATGCCGGGTGGTGTGAAGGCGGGGGACAAAAACCTCCGGATACTCGATTAGGCATCTCTTTCATTGACGCTGTGTCCTGCGACTCGGTGGAAAGTACCACCAGGTTGCCAAGACGAGAAACCCGAACAGGGTGTAGGCGAGGCCGAACACCCGGGATGGGGCTTCGTAGTAGAGCACCCGTTGGAGCCAATGCTCGATGAAACTGCCGCTGTAAGTTGTTGCCCGGGCCTTCACACGCAGCCACATCTCAAGGCTCGTGAGAGGACATGTGGCGCCCAGCCAAGCCTCCGCCACGACGACCGCGATTGAAGCAAGATGAGCGAGCCTAAACCAGAACGCATTGACCCATTGCCACTTGCGAAGATTGCCGACGATGACGAGAAGAAGGCCCCCAACGACAAAGGCAACAACCGCGACGTGCAGAGTGAGCACGAGGTCGGCAAGAAACTGATACGGCAGCTCGACTCGCACTGGGAATGCCTAACAATGATTATACAGTCTGTATAAAGCGGCAAACATAGACTGTATCCTTCTGTATAAGAGGTTGATAGTTTGGGGTCGTACCAAGGTAATTACCCGGTTTCTACGGGTAAATGTTTAAAACACATGCCTTACCCTGCTTATTGCTTCCTGCTCCCTGCTCCCTGCTCCCTGCTCCTCCCATTTGCGCTTTATCCTGACCTCGCCTTCTCTTGCCGCCTGCTCCAGCACGGCCGCAAGGTTCTGCCGCGCCTTTGAATAGTTATAGACTTCCGCCATCAAGTTACCTCCATGACCCGTATGCCCATGCTCTTCGCGCAATCGACCGGGTACCGATCGAGCGAAACCAGGGGGGACAAGTACTTTTGAGCGCACATTAAGATACCATGAATGGCATGAAGCGTGAAGCGGGGAGCTTTTGCTCGCCGCTTCACGCTTCCCGCTTCCTGACCCCCGCTCCTCGCTCCCTGCTTCCTGCTCCTCGCTCCCTGCTTCCCGCTCCTTGCTCCTTGCTTTTTTCTTATCTTGAGTGGTGCTCAATTCATGGTAGAATACATGTCGGTACTTTGTATTTAAGGAGGTTGAATGTGCCCCTGTCAGTGAGGCTTGATGCCGAGACGCAAAAGAAGCTCGAAGAGGTTGCGCTCAATCTGGACAGATCGAAGGACTGGGTCGTCAGGGAGGCCATCCGCCACTATGCGGAAGAATTAGCCGACTACGAGATCGCTCTGGAACGTTTGGCGGATCCTGACGCGAAACTGATCGATCACGAGGAGGCAAAGCGTGCCCTCGGCCTGGTCGATTAGGTGGGATAGCCGGGCTTTGAAGGATGTTGCGGAAGTTCCAAAGGATGACCGCAGGCGGATCGTTGACGCGATCGAGAAGTTGGTTGCCGATCCACTCGGAGGCAGGCCGCTTAAAGGCCGTTGGAAGGGACTCAGGCGGATAAGGGTTGGCCTGTACAGAGTTATTTATGCTTTGCGCAGGTCCGAACTTACGATCCTTGTGTTGCGCATAGGCCATAGAAGATAGGTCTATCGCTAGCCGCTTATTCGCAAGGTATCCGGGTTCTTCTTCAATGGACGCAATGAGGAGCATGACGCATGAATCGGATAGTGGAAAGCGGATAACTTTTGTCCCCGCTCCCTGCTTCCTGACCCCTGCTCCACAATTCACCTATTCACCCACTCACCGATTCACCCGCTCTTAATTCACCCTTCACTCTTCACTGCTCTCCCCGCTCCCTGCCCCCTGCTCCGTGCTCCTCGCTCCCTGCTTCTTGCCATGCCTCTTCCTCCCTGCTCGCCCCTTCTTCATCTGCATCCGGATGCTAGGAAACCTTCTGCTCAAAGTATGATGTGCATCTCTAATGAGGTGCGCAGCTACCAGCGACTCAAAATATACGAGAGATGACTAAACTTTGGCTGGTCCGGGGGGCAAAACAGCCGCGATATGTCATGAGTGTAGGTTTGACCCCCTTTGTTCATTGGGATGGAAGGCAACGATATGTAGTGAAGGCCAGTTAACGAGCAAAAGAGCGAGGAACTGCCCCCCCCAGGGCTTCGGTATGGCGCGCCCGCCGCGCGACACCGAGAACTCGGCTCTCTACGCGACCGGCCGAGGGCGCCGCCTCAGCGCACGCTTATGAAGCTCCACAGACAAGCTGTTTCCACCTTGATGTTTCCATCGGCCAGGCTGTTTCCAAATCATAAGAGCATGTCATCATTAATCTTTTTGTCCGCCATGGAAACATCTTGGAAACACTACGGGAATTTTTGATAGCTCTTCGTTGCGCAGACAAGCCGCAAAATGAGTACCTGCAATATTTCCCACGCAAAAACTCGAAAATCGAAAAGGACTGGCGAGAAGTTGGGACGGCAGTCGGGAACCAGGGGCTAGAGTACAAGGAAAGCCGCTTGCAGACTCAATTGCCTAGTCCCCGCCTTCGCCATTGATTTGTTTCCTCTGCCATGGAAACACACATGGAAACTATTCATTTTTCAAAGAGCGACATTCCGTTGTGAAACGGAATGTGACGAGTCAACACTCGCGGGTGGACGTGTCTCAGGTTGCTTTCGACCCGAACCCCGTGCCCCGTTTTCATTGAAAATACAATCCAAATTCAATGGACGGGGAGCGGAGAGAGTCGTGAATCGTGAATGGTGAACAGTGGTCAGTGAGAAACAATTTCAACCCCCCGATACCTTCGACATCTGCAATTGGTTGGCAATATTGTACTGCACAGTGATTTTGCTTTGCCAAACGGCAACGGCTTCGCAGTGAACAGTGATCAGTGAGCGGTGGCTTCGCAGTGAACAGTGAGCAATGAACAGTGAACAGTGAAAAGCCAAATCCAACAAACCTCCGATTATCTTTAATCAGGCTATATTCTACTTCGGAGAGGTTTGGACGTGCAAAACGGCAACGAGAAGCGGCAACGAGAAGCGGCAATAGAAACGGCAACCAGAAACGGCAACCAGAAACGGCAAAAAGGCGGTGAATGGAGAATAGCGAGAAACATAATTTTCTGATCCTCGATCCGGTAGAGGGAAAGACCGAATTGCTCAACCTTTCAGGCCTTCAATCCTGCCATTCGTTCTAATTAGTTTTCGTCCGGAAAGGGCCCTTTTCCGCCCTTGCTGTGCCAATCTTCGGGGTTTCTTGTGCGGCGTACGCAGGTACGCCTCCGCGCAGCCCCTCGATTTCCTTGCACCTTTCGGTGCGGCGCTGGGCAATCCGGAAATGGCGGGGCACCAAACTGTACGCGCCAGGACGAAAAACGCCTCCTCTCCGAATCGAAAACTGCTAGTATCTCTTCCGGGGTTTCCGGATGTACAGTAATTAGTTTTAATTGGACGAGATTTCGAAAACGATCGGTGAACACATGATTCGGAAACTCTGACTTCTTTTGCGCTCTATTTCTTAAGGTACAGAGGAGATATAACTAAACTCCGGATGGGACGGGGGGGGCTAAAACAGCCGCGACATGTCAAGAGTGTAGGTTTGACCCCGTTCTCTCAACTCGAAAAACCAGGACCTGAGATCGCGTCGCTCACCCTGCCGCTCCGGGCCACCGAAGCCGCTGCGGACCGCCTCCAGGGGTCGTGGGGGGGACCCCATTCCGGCGACCCTCCGCGACTCCGGTGGCCCTCCGCTGAGTTTGTTGTTTGGTGCAGGTTTAAAAAACAAAAAAACCTGCGCAGTCCGGGTGCGGTGATCGAATTGACGCAACCCAACGCAGACAGCCTTATCGAACTTGGACCCCGAAGGAGGGAGCGTACAATGTATGGACGGGGGGGAAGACCAGTCCAGAACAGTACAAATCCGGCGTGCTTGCTTTGGTAATTTCTTTCTCCTATACTTGCCAAAACGGATTCCACACGACCCGAACAATTCTCTATCGGAGGGCACAATGGCTATCCGCATCCAGGAACAAGATACGGTTGCCCTGATTAGAGGCGGGAAGGAAGGCGACGCCAACGCTCTTAATATTCTTTTTGCCCGATATCATGAAAGGGTCCTCAGGATAGTGCGCCTTAGGCTGAACCCTAGGCTGCGAGAGCGACTCAAGCTTCAGTCAATAGATATAATGCAGGAAGTGTTCATCCACTCCTTTAAGAAGCTTCCAAATTTTCAGCATACTGGCGAAGGCGCATTTGTCCATTGGCTTAGTCGGATTATCCTCAACGTAATTCGGGATCAACTTGACTATGCGTCGGCGCTACGAAGATCTTCCGAGCGCGAATGCTCACTGGATCAGACGATTAACGTGTCAAAAGACAAGTTACGTTTGCGCGACATCGTTGCCCAGGAGGGCGCCTCTCCGACGCAGTATATTCTGAAGCAAGACACCAAAATCGCCGTGGATGACCTCCTACTTGAATTGAATGAAGCGGATCGAGAGGTGATTATTCAGCACAAGCTGGAGGGTTTAACCTTTGGCGAAATTGCGTCATATGCTGGCAAGGGCGAAGATGCCGTCAGGAATCAGTTTAATCGATCTTTTCAAAAGCTTGTGGCCCTTGCTGAAAACAATAAGATACTGCAGGAACTGAGGTTCTGATGGCGGTGGACGCACCCTATCGACAAGAGGAGGTCATCAATAGCTTCATGGAGCGGTTGCTGGATGGAGGCAATGGCCTCGTACTCAACGATTACTGCCAAAAATACCCCTTATTGCGGACCGTTTTCGAGCAGAAGTACAACATTGTGAGGGTCTTGGAAGAGGCATTCACGGACGAGAGCCTGAGCGGTACCGAAATCGGTGAGTATTTGATCATTCAGGAAATAGGCCGGGGGGGTATGGGCGTAGTGTATTTGGCCCTCCAGCAATCTCTTGGTAGATATGTTGCGCTGAAGGTTCTACCGCTTGGATTTTCCACTGACAGGGTATCAATAAAGCGATTCCGGACAGAGGCTCAGATCATTGCTAGATTCAACCACCCGAACATAGTTCCGATATATTCCATGGGCGAGGAGAAGGGCTTCTATTTTATAGCAATGGCACTGATCCCCGGACTTTCCCTTAACAAAATCCTTCAGGGTTTAAGACGCTTCCCTGTCGGCGAGTGGTCAGCAGCGCTGGTAAGAGACATTGTTCATACCCATCCGGATTCCGCTCGGCTAAATTTTTGCAGTGATGGAACCGATAACCCCGAATCCATTAACGTTACCCGCGATCCCTCATTCTGGAACCAGTCCTATACCGCTTTCGCTCTAACCCTATGTGCGGAAATCGCGGACGCACTGAGCTACGCACACAGAAACGGTATGTGCCACGGAGACCTCAAGCCATCGAACATCATGCTCACCTACGGTGGGATACCGATGATCGTTGACTTCGGCTTGGCAAAGGACGTGCGGTCCCTGAAGACCACCCAGTCGCTGGAATTTCTTGGTACAATCGCCTACGCATCGCCGGAGCACGTCACGAGAAACATCGTAAGCCCTGCATCGGAGATATGGTCTCTTGGTGTGACGATGTACGAAATGCTTTCCCCGGCCCAGCCATTTCAATCCGGCGACGTGGCTGGGACCGTAGAAAAAATATTGAAAACTGACCCACCATTGTTACGGGCAGGCAGGAGGGCATTCCCCAAAGATGCTGAGGCCATAATCTTCAAATGTTTAGAGAAGGCTCCCGAAAAGCGCTACGCTCAAGCGGCGTTAGTGAAAGAAGACATAAACAATTTCCTGCTCTCCAAACCAGTCATGGCTAAGCCGGTAGGAAAACTCGGCAGGTCAATAAAATGGGTTAAGAGGAACAGGATAGTGTCGATTTTGATTTGCACGCTAATGGCCCTGCTGGTGATCGGTTCATTTGTTGCCCTTAATTCTTCGATTAAACAATACGTGGTTGAAGGTGATCATTATGTTGCTGGGGGTAAATACCCGGAGGCGATTCAATCCTATGAAACGGCTCTGAAGATTCTGAAGGTGCCAATATTTTCTCGGAATACTAAAGCGGTTGTCTTAAGTGGGTTGGGTGACGCCTGGGCAGGAGTGGGACAATCGGAGAAGGCTACCAGTTTTTATAAGAGCGCCCTCCAGATCGACGCAAACAATGTTCAGGCCATTGCAGGAATTGGAGATGTGTACTTTGTGGGAGGGCAGTACGCGGAGGCGGTGGCCTGGTACAATAAGGCTATTATTCTGTCTCCCGAGGATAGCGAAAAGTATTACGACCGGGGACAAGCCTTCGAGAAACAGGGACTATATCGCGAAGCGCTGCGCGATTTCCATAAGGCTATCCAACTAGCTCCCAATGATCAGGATACCATGAAGGAGATTTCTACTTTGCTCTCCAAAATGGGGTTGTCGGAAAACGACCGGGACGCTGTTCTCCGGGAAGAAGGTTTTAATGAGACAGAGGCTAAGTCGATCCTTCGGTTGATAGACCACTGAAACAATAAGGAATTTAAAGGAATCCCACCCCCAGGCCCCAATGCGGGCAGCGTAAGGTCAGAATTCCGTTTAACGAAAAAGAATAATATTCCAGGCATTTGGATCTCTCTCAAGCATTCAGAAAATCGCTATTCTTCCGCCATCCTTTGAAATTTGCTGCATCAGGTGCCTTCCACAAGGGAACCCGCGAGGTTCACGTGGTTCAAGACTCCCCGTGCCTTTCAGAAATTTTTTCAAAAGGGATAAAAAAAACCGGCTCAATCATGTCCGGTTTCTGGTGGGAACTCCGTTCTACGAATTAAGAGACCCATTTACGAGACCAAACGCTGAAGGAGGAAAACAAAAATGAAAAAAGTATTGTTTATGATCACTGTTCTATTTTTATGGTCAGCAATGACACTGCTTTCTGGTAACGCTCTTGCCGGGTGGGTAGAGGGATATTATCGAAGCAACGGTACATACGTTGCGCCGTATTACAGGAGCAACCCCAACTCCTCTGTAACCGACAACTACGGTTTTAAAGGAAACATTAACCCGTATACCGGTCGAGAAGGCCACAATTATTATCGAAGCAATCCCACAAGTCCTTATTACGATGGAACTCCTCACTATCAAAGAGATTTCAGGTGGAGATAGGTTTTCCGGCTAGAAGCGAAAGGATAATGTTGAACGATTAAGAAGGAGCATTCAATGAAAAAGGCTATTTCTATAGTTATGCTTTTCTTCTACAGTGACCATCCGGTCATTACCCGCAAACCCGCATGGATGCTGGACCGTTTTTTCAAACGGTCAAAAATGTAGTGCCACAGGATCTGCTATTTTTTGTTGATTTGCTGCTTAATTGTCCACTATTGTTGAAGTGTCCTATTGGGAGGCTTCAACATGTTTGCTCGAACTAAAAAGTCCGGTA
>JBKQTS010000041.1:0-6894 GCA_052143075.1 Syntrophobacteraceae bacterium
CCGTGAATCATTGTTCCAGTCCTCGAGGAGGTAAAACCATCAACTGGAGAGCCGGATGCGGGAGATCCGCCAGTCCGGTTCGGAGGGAGGGGCGACGCAATCCAATGCGTTGTCCCTACCCCTATAGAGCGTTTGATTTTTATTGTAATATCAATAGGTAAGGGCACTGGACCCCGGTTTGTGCGGGGGCGACAAAAATTATAAATATTACCCTCATAAATTCAGGTACTTACGCGCTTATTTGAGCGCTTATGGGGCAAGGCTCCCCACGCCTTTAAAGATTTGCAAGCAGAGGCAGACTATCAGATGGCTGGGGCATTTAGAATAGAGCGCGATTTTCTCGGCGAGCTTGCCATTGCGGAAGGCACGCTGTACGGCGTTCATACGGCCCGGGCGCTCGAGAATTTTCCCCTCAGCGGCCGTCCGCCTCACACGGAACTCGTTCGAGCCTTCGGACAGGTTAAGCTGGCGTGCGCTCAGACCAATCGAAGACTCGGGTCCTGGAAAGACGATCCCCAAAAAGCCGAGGCCATCGAACATGCTTGCTTCGAAATGGCCGAAGGGCTTCTTACCGAACACGTCGTGGTTGACCTGCTTCAGGGAGGGGCCGGGACCAGCAGCAACATGAATGTGAATGAGGTGCTTGCCAACCGCGCCCTGGAAATACTCGGTGAAGCGCACGGCAGCTACGGCAGGGTATCTCCGCTCGACGACATCAACCTGCACCAGTCCACAAACGATACCTATCCCACTGCCCTGAAGCTCGCCGCAATCCGGCGGCTCCGGGTGCTGGAATCAAAAATCGTATCGCTCCAGGAAGAATTCCAAAACCTCGAGAAGAGGTTCGCGCACGTGGTCAAGGTTGGCCGGACCCAGCTCCAGGACGCGGTCCTGACGACTCTGGGGAGGGAAATGAGCGCCTATGCAGAAGCCATGAACCGCGACAGGTGGCGGATCTACAAATGCGAGGAGCGGCTTCGTGTAATCAATCTCGGCGGCACTGCCATCGGCACGGGCTTGTCTGCGCCAAGAGATTTCATATTCGGGGTGACTGAGGTTTTGCGGGCCAATACCTCTATCGGCTTCGCCCGCGCCGAGAACCTGATCGACAACACGCAAAACGCAGACGTATTCGTGGAAGTATCGGGGATTTTGAAGGCCTGCGCAGCCAGTCTGCTGAAAATCTGCTCCGACCTGCGGCTTATGGCGAGCGGACCGGAGAGCGGGTTTGCCGAGATTATCCTGCCCCGGCGCCAGACCGGGTCTTCCATAATGCCGGGGAAAGTCAATCCGGTAATCCCGGAGGCGGCTAGCCAGGCGGCCATGCTCGTCTTCGGCCTCGACGTCACGCTCACTTTCGCCTGCGCTTCGGGGAACCTTGAACTCAATCCCTTTCTGCCGCTGGTGGCAGCCTGCCTGCTCGACAGCATCGACCTGCTTGCCAACGCCTCCGATATCCTGTGCCGGCTCTGCGTCGCCGGGATCGAAGCAGACGAGCAACAGTGCAAAAGATACGTTGAGGCCTCCACAGTGACGGCAACGGCCCTTTTGCCGGTCCTGGGCTACGATCGCATGTGCCTGATCGCGCGGCGCGCGCGAGAAGAAAAAAAGAGCGTGCGGCAGATCGTGCTTGAAGAAAAATTACTGAGTTCCGAGCAGTTCGACCGGCTTACAAGCCCGGAGGCCGTGTGCAGCCTGGGAGGCGCTGCGAAAGGGCCGGGAGGCGCCGGATGCTGAAAGCGCCCCGGAGTATGCGCATTCATATCGGTATTTTCGGCCGCCGCAACGTCGGTAAATCGAGCCTTTTGAACGCGATCACGCGCCAAAGCGTAGCCATTGTCTCCGAATTCGCCGGAACGACCACCGATCCGGTCGAAAAACCGATGGAACTGCTGCCGCTCGGTCCCGTACTCTTCATCGACACAGCGGGCATAGACGACGAAGGGGCGCTCGGAAGGCTTCGGATGGAAAAAACGCGCCAGGTATTCGACAGGACCGACATCGGTGTGCTTGCAACCGATTATTCAACCTGGAGCGCATTCGAGGAAGGTATCGTCGAAGAGCTTGGGGCACGTGGAATCCCGATGTTCGTCGTTTTCAACAAGTGCGATCTTGGCGCCCCAGACCCCGTCCACCTCACAAGACTCTCCGGCCGGAAAATACGCGCCGTTTGCGTCAGCGCGCTTTCCGGCGCAGGGGTTGCTTCACTGCGGCAGGCGCTGCTGGAGACCGCTCCGGGCGAGTTGATCGACAACCCGGCAATCGCAGGAGACCTTGTCGGGCCGGGCGAGGTGGCCGTACTGGTAATCCCGATCGATAAGGAAGCGCCCAAAGGCCGGCTTATCCTGCCACAGGTTCAGACCATCCGGGACTTGCTCGACAGCGACGCTCTTTGCATGATGGTAAAGGAACGTGAGTTGCGAATGGCTTTTGAAAAGCTAAAGAGTCCGCCCAAACTGGTGGTCACGGACTCGCAGGCTTTTCTGAAAGTTGCGGCCGACACGCCCGCCGGCGTTCCTATGACCAGCTTCTCGATCCTTTTTGCGCGCTTCAAGGGCGATCTGCTCACGCAAGTCGAAGGGGCACTCGAGGTCGAAAAACTGAGAGGCGGAGACCGGGTGCTGATCGCCGAGGCCTGCACGCATCATCCGATCGCCGAGGACATCGGCCGGGTGAAAATCCCTCGATGGCTGACTCAATACGTGGGAGCAAAGCTGGAAATCGATCACGTCCAGGGGCACGATTTCCCCGAGGACCTTTCGCCCTACAGGCTCATAATCCACTGCGGCGCCTGCATGTGGAACCGCAGAGAAATGCTTAGTCGAATACTTCATTGCCGCCAGGCGGGCGTTGCGATCACCAACTACGGACTCGTAATCGCATACAGCCTGGGCATTATGGAACGCGCACTGGCGCCATTTCCCGCCGCGCTCGAGGTTTTCCGCAAGTCGCGTCTCGAAGGGGCAGGGGCAGCAGTGTCCGGTTAGGTTTTTGCATAGACCTGTGCAAGGGCAAAGAGCGTGGGAACTTTTCCCCCGCACCCCCGGGGATTTCGTCAGCGCGCGCTCAACGCGCGCTGACGAGCGCTCGGCGCTGGCGGCCGGAGGCCGCGGCCGCAGCGCCACATAGATCTCTAGGCTCCGCCAGGCGGAGGGAGTGTGGGGGCACATGTCCCCACGTTTTTAAAAACCTAACCGGACAGCAGTGGGGCGGGGCGGATTTAGAGCATGAGGGACAGCCGTGGGTGAGAGAAAAGAACCGATAGAGTTGGCGATCTGCATGGGAAGTTCCTGCTTTTCGAGGGGAAACAAGAATAACATCGCTCTGATCCGCGATTACATCAAGCGGCACGGGCTTAACGGAAAGGTGCTTTTGAAAGGGCACCTTTGCGAAGGCCTGTGCAAAGACGGCCCCAATCTGACGGTTGACGGCACCGTCGTTAGCCTGATGAACTCCGACAGCCTGGAATTTATTCTCGACTACCATTTGAAAGGTAAGCAATAGGCATCGATATGAACTCACAGACCCCCATCTATACCGAACGGACTGAATGCCAGGACTGCTTCAAGTGCATTCGGGAGTGTCCCGTAAAAGCGATCAAAGTCGAAAACGCGTGCGCCGCCGTAATTCCGGATCTGTGCATCCTGTGCGGTCACTGCGTCGAGATATGTCCAAACGGGGCCAAGCATGTTAGAGACGATCTGAAGCGGGCGCGTCTGCTTCTGGCCGAGAAAGAACAGGTCTATGCATCGCTTGCGCCCTCCTTTGTCAGCGAATTCCCCGATATTCCCGCAGCCGCCGTTATCGGCGCCCTGAAGAAACTCGGTTTCAAGGGAGTCTCCGAGACCGCGCTAGGCGCAGAACGGGTCTCAGGGAGCGCGGCCAGGCTGCTCCAGGACAGGACCCCACGGGTAATCGTCTCCACCGCATGCCCCGTGGTCGTTAATTACATCGGGAAATACTATTCGCAATACGTCAACTTCCTGATGCCCCAGGTATCGCCGGTCCTGGCGCACTGCCAAATGCTTCGCGAAACATACGGTCCCGGCATCGGCATCGTCTTTTTCAGCCCCTGCATCGGCAAAAAGCAAGAGGCGGATTCAAATCCGCACATGCTCGACGTAGCCCTGACATTCGAAGACATGAGGCGCTGGATGGCTGCCGAGGGACTCGTCTTCGAAACCGGTTCGAGCGGCTCGGAGAGCTTTGTTCCTCATAGCGCCAGTGAAGGGGGCCTCTACCCGGTCGATGGGGGAATGGTGGCCGGGGTCAAAGCAAACTGCAGCATCATGGAAGCGGATTGTATGGCTTTCTCGGGGATCCGGAATATAAGAAAGGCAATTATGGGACTCAATGAAATACGCCTTTCCCACCCCGTCTTTCTCGAGCTGCTGGCCTGCGAGGGCGGCTGCGTAAACGGCCCCAAGGCCAGCCAGCGTCATGCTACCGCCTGGAAGCGCTGCCAGATCATAGACTATGCAAAATATCCCGGAAACGAGATACCCCGCCCGCTTGAAGCTCCGCAGTCAGCCGGGCTCGCCCCCGATCCGGTGCCGGCCAGGGAGTACAACGACAAGATAATGAAACAGGCCCTTCAGTCGGTAGGCAAGTACGGTCCCGAGGACGAATTGAACTGCGGCGGCTGTGGTTACGACAACTGCCGCGAGTTTGCCAAGGCGCTGATCGACGGCAAGGCCGAGAAGGTGATGTGCGTCTCTTACATGCGAAAACTCGCCCAGAAGAAGGCGAACGCCCTGATGGAAAAGGTCCCCAGCGCAATCGTGCTGGTCGATGAGGAGATCAGGTTGATCGAGTGCAATATGAATTTCGCAAGGCTTTTGGGTCCCGACGTCGAAACGGCCTTCCGCAGGAAGCCCGGCCTGGAGGGTGTGCTTCTGCGTGAGGTTGCGCCGTTCCATTCGCTTTTCAAAATGGTGCTCGAAAAAGACGAGGATATGCTCAGCCGCGATCTAAGGTACAAAAAATCGGTGCTCCACGTGGACATCTTTTCCATCGAGAAGAATCGGGTCGTATGCGGCATTTTCCAGGACATCACCAAGCCGACCGTTCATAAAGAGGCCATGATTCAGAAGGCGCAGGAGGTTATCAAGAAAAACCTGGAGACGGTTCAGCAGATAGCTTACCTGTTGGGCGAAAACGCGGCGGAATCCGAAGTAATCCTCAACTCCATCATCCAGGCCGTAACGACGCAGGAAGTCGAATGATAAAGACCACGCAGGATTTCTTTATCGATATAGACTCGTACCAGTTCAACAAGTACCGGCAATATGTCTCCGGCGACGTGGTGCTCACCCATAAGATCAAGGAAGAAAACCGCGTGATCACCTGCCTTTCCGATGGGCTGGGAAGCGGGATAAAGGCGAGCGTTCTGGCGAACCTCACGGCCACCATGGCCTTGAAATACATTTCCAATTACGCCGATGTGAGCGAGACCGCCGAAGTCATCATGGAGACCCTGCCTGTCTGCAAGGTTCGAAAGATCAGCTACTCGACTTTTACCATAATCGACATCAACGGCTCGCTGCACGCCCGCGTAATAGAGCACGGAAATCCCGATTACGTGCTGCTCAGGGGCGTCGAACCGGTCCGGGTGCCGGGAAGCCGGATACAGCTCAAGAAATGGAGCGAGCGGGAAGTCAACATCTCCGAGTTCGATTTGCAGATAGGCGATAGGATCGTCTATTTTTCAGACGGCGTCAGCCAGGCAGGCATGGGACTTCCCGGTTTCCCGCTAGGGTGGGGCGTCAAGGACGTGGTAAAGAGCATCGAGCAGTGGATCGGCTGGGAAAGGGGGATATCCTCGAGGCAACTGTCGAGGAAAATCGCGATTCACGCGCGACAGATCGACTCCTTCGAACCAAAGGACGATATTACCTGCGGCGTGATATACCTGCGGCATCCCCGTTTTCTGCTGCTTGTAACCGGGCCGCCCTTTTCGGAGGCCAGAGACCGGGAAATGGCCGCAGTGGTCAAATCTTTCAACGGGCGAAAAGTTATCTGCGGGGGCACAACCGCCCAGATCCTTGGCCGCGAACTCGACCAGGAGATCGAAATGGACCTGGACAACGTCGATCCGGAAATTCCTCCGCCTTCAAGGATGGCGGGGATCGAGCTGATAACCGAAGGCACGCTTACCCTCAGCAAAGTGGCGGAGATGCTCGAGAGCGGGCAAAAGCCCGAGACGGCAAGGGCCAACGCCGCCTCCGAACTTGTGTCGATCCTGCTGGACAGCGACGTTATCTATTTCCTCGTAGGCACCCGCGTGAACGAAGCCCACCAGGACCCCAACCTCCCCGTGGAACTAGACATCCGCCGCAACATAATCAAGAAAATCACTTCCCTGCTCGAGGAAAAATACCTCAAAGATACACAGAAACGGTTTATCTAGTGCGATTGTGTGCGCCAAAATCCGTAAACCGGGAAAAGGTCAAAAGAGCGGGGGAATGTGTGCGCAAAATTCCGCAAATTGTGAAAAATCTGCAGAGCGCGGGGGAATGATTTTTCACTTTAAAGATTTTTTCACTATAAAGATTCCCCGCACCCCCCGGGATTTCGTCAGCGCGCGTTGAACGCGCGCTGACGAGCGCTCGGCGCTGGCGGTGGTTGGCCGGTGGCCACCGCCGCAGCGCCACACTAATCTCCATTCTCCGCCTGGCAGAGCCTGCAGTTATTTTATTTGTACAGCTTCAGGCACACTGTCTTGAGTACATTGTCAACTAAATTGCTATGAGGTGCAGACGCGATATCCGTCATTCCGGCGAAGGCCGGAATCCGTGCGCCTGGAAGCGGGCACGATCTGAGGGGTGAAAGTCCCCTCCCGGGAGATGCTCGCTCCCGGTAGTCAAAGGAAACTGCGTCGCCGCGAGGCGGGGT
>JBKQTS010000042.1:0-8655 GCA_052143075.1 Syntrophobacteraceae bacterium
ATGCGGTCGCCTTCCGCGCTCCGCGATGTGAAGCTATTTAACCGATGTATGTAAGTCTATCATACGAGGTCTCTATGCGAGTCAGCATTCTCGGGTCCGCAGGCTCTGAAGTCCAGGGGCTCAATCCCCCGGCTTTCCTCATTGACGATTTCCTTCTGCTCGATGCGGGCACCGTTGGGCTCACCCTGGGCCAGATCGCGCAATGCCCCATAACTCATATATTTCTTACCCATGCCCATATAGACCATTTAAAGGGCATACCCTTCCTGCTCGACAATCTCTATGCCATGAATCCGACCTGCCAGATTCTTGTCATCAGCGGCAAAGAGGTGATCTCCGATATCAGAAAGCACATATTTAACAACAGGATTTGGCCTGATTTTACGAACATTCCCAATGCTCGAAATCCCGTGTTGCGCTATCAGGTGATCTCGGCACGAAAACCGGTAGTGATTGGCGACTACAGAATCCAGGCCACAAGAGTCAATCACTCCGTTCCGGCTTACGGATATCTTATCGAGCACGCTTCAGGGGCGTCTTTGCTCTATACAGGCGATACCGGTCCCACCGAGGCGATCTGGAAAAACATGCGCGGCCATAACGTAAAAGCCGTTATCGTGGAGGTTTCATTTCCAAACGATCTGAGCTCGCATGCCCTGGCCACGGGCCATCTGTCCCCATCCCTTCTTGAAGCAGAGATCCGCAAGATGCCGAGCACGCCGGGAAAGATTTATATTTCACACCTTAAACCCCCTTACAGGTCGCAGATTGAGCTTGAACTGGCGCGCATCCCCGGTGTATGCCTGGAACTGCTCGAGGAGGGCAAATCCTTCACAGTCCGGTGAGCTTTGTGCGAAGAATTACACCTCCAATCCTATTTTTGTTGATATCCGAAGTCCTGCTGATCCTTTTCTTTCCTGCCTCCCTTGTTTTTGAATCGACCCTGGCCGCAGGAGGCGACACCCCATCTCATTTCCTCTCGGCCGTTGCGATGAGCAGGGGGCTGTTCGCCATCTATTCGCCGGTCACCTGGATTCATGGCGCGCATGCCGGCTTTCCCCTCTTCCTCAATTACTTTCCGCTCCCATTTGCGCTAACGGCGATTATCGCGAAGGCAATTTCCCTCCGGATCGCCTTCAAGCTCGTTACGCTACTGGCCATTATCCCGTTGCCGGCCGCCGTTTATGTGTGCCTGCGGCGCCTGCGCTACGGACAAAATCCCGCTGCAATCGGCGCCGTGCTCTCACTCACCTTTCTTTTCATGACTGAAAACACGATGTGGGGAGGAAACATTTGCAGCACTCTTGCCGGCGAATTCGCCTTCGGTATTTCATTCATTCTCTACATCGTCTTCACTGGAAAACTATACGCGGACATTTCCGAACGCAAATCCCCGCTTGGCAATTCCGCCCTTGAAGCCTTGATGGCTTTGAGCCATGGATATCCCCTCGTCCAGTCAGTAATGGGGACATCCTACTTCATTCTTCGGGGCCGGAACCTTCGATACATACTCCAGCTCCATGCTGCGGCGTTCGGACTTGCCGCATTCTGGCTGCTCCCACTCCTCTGGCGCCTCCCCTGGAATACGGCGTACGCGCCTTCCTGGTCTTTCAAAAGCTGGGCCGAAATAGCGCCCCCCCTTCTTTGGCCGTCATTTGCCGGGGCCTTGATGGTAGCCATATCCGGCATACGCAACTTCTTCCGGCCGGGGAAAGGATTATCCGCCATTTTTAGCGAATCGATCGACTGTCCGGAATTTTATTTATTCTGGCAATTCGGAATCGCGCTGCTCTGCTTCAGTCTGGCCCCTTCCCTGGGACTTGATGACAGCCGCTTTTTGCCCTTCGCACAGATAATGCTCGTGTTGCTCGGTGCAGTCGGATGGGGCAGGCTCTTATCACGTCTTCCACGCCCCAATCTGTGGTCGGCCGGCTTCTGCGCCGGGATTGTCGTGCTTGCACTGACCAGGGCGGCCACCGTCGATTCGTGGATTCAGTGGAACTATTCCGGCATGGAATCCAAGCCTTTCTGGAATTCTTACCGCCTTGTAAATGAATACCTGAAAGGCGATGAAAACAGCCCAAGGGTGGTATACGAGCAAAATGAAATAACAAACCGGGCCGGGACCAGAAGGGCCTTCGAGCTGCTGCCCTACTATTCAGGGAGATCAACCCTCGAAGGGCTCTACATTCAATCGAGCCCGAGTTCTCCATTCGTCTTTTACCTGCAATCGGAGTTGTCTCAAATCCCGTACACCCTCCTGTCGCGGTATTACTATTCACGGCCTGATCCCGACCGAGCGGCCGATCGTCTGCGTCTTTTCAACGTCAGCCAGGTCATCGCGTTCTCCGACAATATCGCCAATGCGCTGGAGTCCTCGCCCGATTACGAGCTTACCATGGCCTGTCCACCCTACAGGATTTTTCGCGTCAGACGTTGCAGCGATTCCTACGTGGAGCCGCTGAGATTCAGACCGTTGCGCATACCTCCTCGACACTGGGAAAAAGTTCAGTTCGAATGGTTCCGAAAATCCACACTAAGAGTACCCCTTGTAGTGGCGCCGGAAGATTCGCCCAGCGATTTCTGGAAAGACCTGCAGAATTATGACGGCAACCCCGGGCGCATTCCCGAAGTCCCGATTCCACGAGCCCCTGAAGCCTCTGCGGCTGGAACCCGAACTCCCGGCGCTTCTGCACCTGAAGACCCGGACGACCATCCGGAGGATAAAACAATTCGAGCGCAGGCCATCCTTGGTGATGGAAAGATCACCATCGATACCTCAAAGCCGGGGCATCCGCTCTGGATAAAAGTCTCTTATCATCCGGACTGGCGAATAACCGAGGGGGCGGGAGAACTTTATCTTGCCTCTCCGGCTTTTATGCTTCTCGTACCCAAGACATCCAGGGTGGTCCTCACGTTCGACACCGGCTCAGGGATTTATCTTTGGGGGAAAATCCTGTTCTTTCTCACCGTCATGGCATTCATACTGAAAACCCTGCTCGCCGGGGCTACGGGTGGGATTTTAGAAGGCCGCAAGGGTCCTGGCAGTGTAAACTCCGGCCGGATAGAATCTTCGCTCCCCCTGCCCGCAAAAATCGGAATAAACGCCAGGTTCTTTGCCGTATTTGCGCTTATGGCTGCTATTACCGCGGGAGCAATATTTACGAGAAATCATCGTGACCCGGTTCTTCTCTACGACCTTGCAGCCGGCAAATTAGAAGGAATCAACAACGGCAAAAATCCTTCCTACCCCCCTTTAGAACAGGGGGGAGAAACAAGCCCCGGCGAACCGGTGTTTCAAGATTCACTTGATTCGGCGAGCCGCCTGGCCTGGCCGGAGCTTCACCTGCTGGATGAATGTATTTCAAAATTCGGCCATTCTTCGGAACTCGACAATTGCATGCTTTACAAGGCATCTTTAATGGCCGCCTCGAAAAGATGGGATGATTTGCGCCCGATGCTCGGGGAGTTCCTGGAAAAGAACCCAGACAGTCGAATCTATGCGGAAGGCTTCACATGGATGGGGGAGGCGTGCCTCAACATGGGCCAAAAACAGGACGCGGAGAGGTTTTTCCGGCGGGCGCTTTTTTCCTGGCCTGAAGGTAACGCTACAAAGCAATCGGGCTTGCGTCTGGCGGAAATGATTGGAGCGGACACACTCCTCGATACAGCCAAAGGGCTTCTTGCATCGGGCAGATATCTCGGGGCCTACAATATTTACAGGGCGCTCGCCTTGTCCCCCGATAAGAAAATTCGGGACCAAAGCGTTCTTTCCCTTGCCTACTGTTCTTTTTATATGAACAGGACCGAGGAGGCCTCCGACCTCTTCATCCAGTGGCTGAACGATAATTTCGAAGCGCCGGAATCACCCCGGGTCCAGGCCGATTTAAGGCATTGCCAGACCATCATTGCCCAGACCAAGGAATGGATAACGCCTTATCCCGGGGCAGCCTCCCCCGCCCGCTCCGGGTTAGTCGCCCGTTTTCTCGAATGGGCCGGACAGCGGGTGCGCCAGTGAATAGTGAATAGTGAATGGTGGACAGAAAAAGCTACATCGCTCCGCGATGAATAGTGAAAAATAATTCCTCTTGGTGGACCCTCACTTCGTTCAGGTCCGGGCCACACGTTGCAACCGGTAGCTCGATGCTGGACCCTCACTTCGTTCAGGTCCGGGCCACACGTTGCAACCGGTAGCTCGATGCTGGACCCTCACTACGTTCAGGTCCGGGCTTAACATCGTAACGGTTGGCCAATGCTTCGAGTCCGGGCACGAACCCTCACTACGTTGCGGGTTCGCGGTTAGCGTTACGTGACCAGGCCACATACTTATAGTTCGCGGCCGATTTTTTGTGAGGCCGCTTTCGTGAGTGCCCCCTCACTTCGTTCAGGTCCGGGCTTAACATTGTGGCCGTTGGCTAGTGCTTCCAGTCCGGGCACGATCTTTCGTGAGTGCCCAGTCCGGGCACGAACCCTCACCATGTTCGGGTTCGCGGTTAGCCCTACCCAGTCAGGGCACATGCTTATAGTTCGCGGCCGGAACCCTCACTTCGTTTCGGGTCCGCGCTTGATACTCTCGGCCCGTGCCCAAATGCTTCAAGTTCGCGCCCGATTCCTTGTGAGGGCGCTTTGTGAGGCCGCTTTTGTGAGGCCGCAGAAACGAAACGCGAAGCATACAGGCTGATAAACGCCGGGGCACCGAGAAGCGGCGGGGCACAGAAAAGCGCGCTGCCAAGGGCCGGCGCATCCAGGGCATCAGGTGGAGGGAAAAAAGATAATATCTTTTCAAGGGAGAAAGGCATCAAATCCGGGCAACGGATATTTCCGATCACTTACGCGGCGGCGAGACTAGTCGTAAAGAAGGCAGGCGAGCCGGCCGGAATTGGTTTGAGACCACATGATCTCAGAAGACACGCAGCAACGTATGCATCCAGGTCCGGCGTTCCGATTGAAATCGTGAGCAAGGTAATTCTCCGGCATGCCAATCTGTCAACAACTCAACGTTACCTCGGAAAAATCAGCGATAGTGAGGCGACAAGGAGGATTGGGAATTTGTACGGTTAATCCTGATTTCGAGACGGGGGGAACCTGATCTCCCCGTCGGGGCAGTTTTCCCGGGGGCAACATACGATCTGGGATGGTGAAGATTTTGAGCGCTTCATTTCTCAATGCGGAGGAGGGATATGACAACTTTGGGTGGGCTGTCCCGTGGTGCTCCCTCGATGGACAACTGCCAGATACATTCGATATGTTGTTTTGGACCCTTTGTTCTGTCTCCAGCAGGCTAATAATTTTACACATAGATTTGCTTTTCATCGCTTCCTCAACCCTTGCCTACGTAACCGCCACCGGGCTTGCCTTTGCGTCGCAGTGGCTCCGCCGGGATTTCATCCTCTCCTTCTTTGGGTCAAAAGAAAAACAGGTTCAGAAGCTGTATATGTCAAGAGTGTAGGTACGACCGAGGTACGACCCCTTTCTTTCATTTGTGAACGGAGAAAACCTCTCAATCCCTCAATTCCTCAAAAACTAAAATCAGAAATATCACGCCAAACATTCTATTTTGCCGGCTAATCAGTTATATTGGCTGGGTCTACAACCACTCTAGCCAGGAGCAGAGCATGAGGAAGAACCGGGAAGAAATCAATGAAATTGCGATGCTTAAGATGGGCGCCAGGATTAAAGAGTTCAGGGAGAACAGCAACCTCACTTTGGAGGACCTTGCCGCGCAGACGGATATAGACAGAGAGGTTCTTTCACGGATTGAGAACAGTGAGTTCTTCCCTCCCCTCGCAACTCTTTTAAAGCTTGCCAACGCGCTCGACGTGGAGATTGTCAATTTCCTTCAAGGAAGAGCCAGCGTCGAAAAAATCTCCATCACACGCCGGAATGAAAGGGTTCGCATAGGTCGGCGGCCTCATCACCGCCAGGGGGAAGTCGATTACATTTACGAGGCGCTCGAAATCAAGCAAAACTTCAGGCATATGGATCCCTTCATGGTGGAGTTTCCCCTTCAGGATATCAGCGAGATGGTTTTCAACAGCCATGAAGGAGAAGAATTTCTCCACGTATTTAAGGGGACGGTGGAATTTCGATCGACCGACCGCGTGGAGGTGCTCAATGCTGGAGACAGCATCTATTTCCAGTCGGATGTCAGCCACAGCTTTCGAAGCCTTGGCGAAGTACCCGCCAAGGCGATCGCGGTGATTTGGAGCAAACGGAAGTGAACTCACGATCTTAGATTGCAGATTTTAGATTGCAGATTGCCCAAATCTAAAATCGCCCAATCAAAAATCTAAAATTTCTAAACTCCTTCAGCCTTAATCTCTGCCTTTCGGTTTCCACTCCTTTGCAAGGCGTTGCGCCTCTGCTATCTCGGTTGGGGACATGCGCCCGGCTACCGAATCCAGGCGCTTTTGAGCGTCCGCGTCCCCATGTGCGAACGCCGAACTAAGCCACATGTGGGCCTGGACGAAATCCCGCGGCACGCCCTGGCCCTCAGTGTACATGGTCCCCAGAGCACTCTGCGCCTCCGGGAAATCTTTTCCCGCTGATTTGCGGAGCCATGTCGACGCCACCGCATAGTCCTGCGGGACCCCTTCCCCTTTCGGGACTTAAAGAGTTTCTGTATCTTGCCAACTTCGAAAGAGTCAGTTTGCATCGATTCGGTAAACAAATGATTCGAAAACGGCAAAGATTCTCGCGTTCTATTTCTCGACTACGAGGAGAGAAACATTAAAAATTCGCATACTGCCCTGAGCACTGGATTTAACACGATGTGCTAGAATGCGAATTCGGCTGAATGCTTTCGTTCAAAAACTCTCTTGAACAGATCATCGTCAGCCGGAGAGACATTCTGCCATACCTGGGGATAAAGTGATTACCGCGTTCTGATGCCGATCATTTATGCTTGCGTAACTATGCAGTCATAATATTTTTTCGGCCACCCCCTTTTCCCACTCCAATCCCGCAGCCCCAGGCGGTTTTTTCCCATGAAAAATCGACCCTCGGAAATTTTGGGTATTGATTTTCCCGGTCATTGCCTTATATTAATTAGCACTCACCGAAAAAGAGTGCTAATATAGTACGCTCGCTCGGTTTTCCAGCAAAATCCACCCCCCCAAATCAAGGAGTGTTGCAGAATGAAGTACAGACCGCTTCACGACAAAGTCATCGTTCAACGTGTTGAGGAACAGGACAAGAGCGCAGGAGGCATCATCATTCCTGATACGGCTAAAGAAAAGCCCCAGCAGGGCAAGGTGATCGCCGTCGGGACCGGAATCCTCACCAAAGACGGCAAAATCATCCCGTTGCAGGTAAAGCCCGGCGACCGTGTGCTCTTCAGCAAGTACGGCGGTACGGAAGTCAAGCTCTTAGATGAAGATTACCTGGTGATGCGTGAAGACGACATCCTGGGTATTCTCGAATAATGGGCGCAAAGGCAAAGGAGGATCGAAAAGATGCCAGCCAAAGAAATCAAATACGACACTAAAGCAAGAGAAAAGTTGTTGAAGGGCGTTGACACGTTGGCCAACGCGGTCAAAATCACCCTCGGTCCGAGGGGGCGCAACGTGGTGCTGGAAAAGTCCTGGGGCTCGCCCACTATCACCAAGGACGGCGTAACGGTCGCAAAGGAAATCGAACTGGAGGACAAGTTCGAGAATATGGGCGCTCAGATGGTCAAGGAGGTGGCTAGCAAGACCTCCGACGTCGCGGGCGATGGGACGACTACCGCCACGATCCTCGCGCAGTCCATCTTCCGCGAAGGCGCAAAGCTGGTGGCTGCGGGGCACAATCCGATGGCCCTCAAACGGGGAATCGAAAAATCGGTTTCGGCTGTCGTAGACGAACTGAAAAAGCTCAGCAAACCCATCAAGGACCAGAAAGAGATTGCCCAAGTCGGCAAGATCAGCGCCAACAACGACGCCACGATCGGGGATATTATTGCCGAAGCCATGAACAAGGTGGGCAAGGAAGGCGTGATAACGGTCGAAGAAGCCAAGAGCATGGAAACTACGCTTGATGTCGTGGAAGGCATGCGGTTCGACCGCGGATACATTTCTCCCTATTTCGTGACCGACCCCGAGCGGATGGAAGCGGTACTCGAGGATCCCGTGATCCTGATCAACGAGAAGAAGATCAGCAATATGAAAGACCTGCTGCCCGTCCTGGAGCAGATCGCCAAGATGGGCCGTCCGCTTCTGATCATAGCTGAAGACGTGGAAGGCGAAGCGCTGGCGACCCTGGTTGTAAACAAGCTGCGGGGTACGCTGAAAGTGTGCGCCGTTAAAGCCCCCGGCTTCGGCGACAGGCGCAAGGCGATGCTCGAAGATATCGCTGTGCTTACCGGCGGCCAGGTAGTCAGCGAAGACATCGGCGTTAAACTTGAAAACGTTGCAGTCAAAGACATGGGGACCGCCAAGCGCATTAATATCGACAAGGACAACACTACAATAATTGACGGAGCGGGTTCGCGCGATGCTATCGAAGGCCGTGTGAAGCAAATTCGTACCCAGATCGAGGATACGACCTCTGACTACGACCGTGAAAAACTCCAGGAAAGGCTTGCCAAGCTGGTCGGAGGGGTCGCGGTAATCAAGGTGGGCGCGGCCACCGAAACAGAGATGAAGGAAAAGAAAGCGCGCGTCGAGGATGCGCTGA
>JBKQTS010000043.1:0-56706 GCA_052143075.1 Syntrophobacteraceae bacterium
ATGCACTCATCAGGGCCGATCAGATCGACCATATGGAAGGTATAAAATTGCCACACTGGTTTGCGCCCATCGTAGCCGACGCCGAAGCGGGTTTCGGGGGTATATTGAATTCCTTCGAGCTGATGAAGGCAATGATCGAGGCGGGAGCAGCGGCGGTTCACTTTGAAGACCAGCTCGCCTCGGCCAAAAAGTGCGGGCACCTGGGGGGGAAGGTGATAATACCGACCTCCGAGGCAATAAAGAAGCTTATTGCCGCCAGACTTGCCGCCGATATCTGCGGGGTTCCCACTGTTCTTATTGCCAGAACGGACGCAAATGCCGCGACACTGCTGGCCAATGACGTAGATGAAAGGGACCGCAGGTTCATAAACGGCAGCAGAACGGTTGAAGGTTTTTTCACCGTTAAGAACGGGATCGAATCGGCCATAGGGCGTGCGTTAGCTTACGCCCCATACGCTGACATGTTGTGGTGCGAAACGTCGGCGCCGGACCTCGCGGAGGCCAGAAGGTTTGCAGAAGGGGTCCATGCCTCGTTTCCGGGCAAGCTGCTGGCCTATAACCTTTCACCCTCATTCAACTGGAGCGCGAAGCTGGATAAATCAGCCATAGCCGAATTTCAAAAAAAGCTCGCTTCCTACGGCTACAGGTTTCAATTCGTAACGCTTGCCGGATTTCACTCGATTAATTTCGGGATGTATGAGATGGCCAGGGAATTCGAAGAGAAAGGGATGAGCGCCTATGCGAGTTTTCAGGATAACGAGTTCGCATGGGAGAAGCGCGGGTACAAGGCCGTGAAACATCAGTCCTTCGTCGGGGCGGGCTACTTCGACGCTGTGGCGCAGGCGATTAGTGGCGATGAGTTATCTACAAGCGCCCTGAAGGGCTCCACGGAGGAGAAACAGTTTCGGACGGCGACGGCGTGAAGTGCGGAAGCGGGGAGCGGGAACAGTCAATTGATTTTCTTCCGGCTTCTCGCTTCCCGCTTTTGCATTTATCCTTTCGATCCGAGGCGCAGGCCGCCGTGTATGAAGTAGACGTCTCCGGCCACCGATTCGTTGCGATAGAGTTCGCCGATCAGTGAGGAGACTTCCTCTGGTTCGACCAACCGGCCAATGGGAACCTGTTCGAGTATTTTACCCAGCACAGCCGGGCTGATCTTCTTGATCATCGGTGTTCCCACATATCCCGGAGCAACCGCCACGCAACGGATTTTGTCCGCAAGACCCCGGCGAAAGAACTCAGCGGTAAGCACCTTCGGAAATATCGACATTGCCGCCTTGGAGGAAGAGTAATTAATCTGGCCCGCCGTTCCAAGCGACCCGGTAGAAGAGATCAGGCAAATCAGTCCTTTGCAGTTGTTATTTATCATGCGCTCGGCGCATTCCCGCACTGTCAGAAAAACTCCCGTCAGGTTTATATTCATCACCGACTGGAACTGGTCGAGGGTCATTTTCCTGTTGACTTTACCTGTAGCCGCATCCGTAGACACCATCAGCCCGTCTTTGATTATTCCGGCAAAAGGAGCCACAAGATTGATCCGTCCGAACTGTTCTATGGCGAAATCGGCCATCCTGGAGCAATCATCCTCATTGGTGACGTTGCAAACGATTGTTCGAACGTCTCCATTCATCTCTTTTAACCCGGCTTCAGCGGAGGCCAAAAGAGGTTCGGCCACGTCCGCCAGCAACACCTTCCCGCCATTGCCAACCCAGTATCGGGCCAAGGCCAGTCCAATGCCTCCACCGCCTCCGGTAATTACCGCAACTGAATTCGTGATTTCCAACATGCCGCTTCAAGCTCCCAATGGAGAAATTCAGGCTGAACATTACTGTCAGAAAAAACCTCACTATGCACCCCTGCGTCTGCTGCGGTTCAAGCAGGAAAATCCACCGCAAGCCTACACGAGGTCACAGGCCGTGTCATGATATCCGGAATAGGAGAAATCCGTTTGCCAGACGCCGGTTCCTTTGTAAAAAACCCAGGCGGTCTGCAGATCGGGACCTCCCGGGCATCCCACAAAAGGACGGCCGGCTCCGGCAGCGTGATGAAAAAGGGTCCTCTGATGGGAGAAACGCCTGAAAATGGCTAATGATTTCGTCATCCCGGCGAAATCCGGCATCCAGGGCTTTTCCACAACTAACTGATATTAAAGCGAAAGCCATCGGCCCCCGGACTATTCACTTCCGGGGCAGGCTCCGCCGGGGTGACGTCTACAGGGTTTTTCGCCCTGACGCGGGAACTCTCACCCTTTTTCAGCATCCTGCCATGCAAGGACTGTTCAGATTGCGCCTTTTTCGAGAAACTTTTCAAGGCTGGCGTAGCCGTTGTTAACAGCGTCTTTGAACGTTTCACAGCCCTTCTTGTTACTGTCTATCCATTCACGGAACGCCTTCTTTCCTTCCTCCGGTACCCAGGCGGCCTGATTGAGAAGCGAGTTCCATACGCTACCGGTCTGGTCCCAGAACATCATCACGTTGCTGATCATGCCTTCAACGCCGGCCCGCTGCATATCGATCATCTGTTTGGCGATTGTCGCCGATGGCTGGTACATACTCTACCTCCGTGCAAATGTTGTGTAAGGGTGAGATGCGATCTTCGGCCTACTGTTCCATCACGTAACTCCCGGGGGCTTTCTGCAGTACGGGGTATTTATCATTACCCATCCCGGGTGGTTCGACTCTGGTATCGGATTTTTCAGACAACCACGCCACCCAGTCCACCCACCATGTGCCCCGTTGCTCCTGCTGCCTGGAGAGCCACTCGTCCGCAGTAAGAGTTTCTTTTACGTCACTGATCCAGTATTTTCTCCTGGACCTCGCCGATGGAGGATTTACGATCCCCGTAATGTGCCCTTCATCGGCAAGCGCAAATCTTTTGGGGCCTTTGACCAGGTTGCATATCTTGAAAGCCTCTTTCCATGGACAGATGTGATCCTGTTCGGTCCCCACCAGGTAGAGAGGCTGCCTGATGCGCCCCAGGTCTATGGGACGCTTGCCCAGCACCAACTTGTCCGGTTTGACCAGGTTGTTGTTCAGATAGAACTCACGCAGATAATAAGAGCACATTGCTGCAGGTAACCGGGTTGAATCGCCGTTCCAGAAAAGAAAATCGGATTTGGGAGGCACCTCGCCCTGAAGGTAGTTGTGGACGTAGTAGTGCCATATAAGATTATTGGAGCGCAGGGAGCGGAAAGTCGCCGCCAAATATTTTTTGTCGAGGTATCCTTCCTTTTCAATCACTTCCTCTACGGCCCTGACGGACTCTTCGGTGACAAAGACTCCCAGCTCACCGGGGGAAGAGTAATCGACCAGGGAGGCAAACATGGTATAGTCCCGGATCGGCAACGCAACATCTTTGGGGGCCCGATTCAGGTAGGCCATCAGCGAGGCCAGAACAGTTCCGCCAATGCAGTAGCCTGCTGCATGGACCTTCTTCGCCCTGCAGATTTCCCTGGCCACTTCTACGGCTTTCAGGGCGCCCTGAAGCATATAGTCTTCAAAAGCTACGTTGCGCATCTCCGGGGACGGATTCTTCCAGCTTACCATGAACACTGTGAAGCCCTGATTGAGCAGATAGGCCACGAGGCTTTTTTCTTCGGTCATATCCAGTATGTAGTACTTGTTTATCCACGGCTGGATGAAAACCACAGGGGTTTCGAAAGTGGTCCCGGTTTTTGGCGAATACTGGATGAGTTCCATAAGCCTGTTTCGGAAGACCACAAATCCCGGGGTTGTGGCTATATTCTGCCCAATTTTGAATGCGGCGGTATCGGCTATCTTTATGAGATTATCACCTCGCTGGACGTCTTCCAGCCAGTTCTCGTAGCCGTTGACCACGCTCTCGCCTTTCGTTCGCAGGAACTTCTGCACGACAGATGGATTTGTCCAGAAGAAGTTTGCAGGAGAGACAGCATTTATAAGTTGATTGACCCAGAATATCGACCGCTGCCTTTCCTTATCCGGGATATCAGGGGCTTTGCTCACGTAGTCTCTAAGCCAGCTTGCGTAGGCGCCGTAGAGCTTGTTAGCCAGCCTGGAACTGCTTTTGACCGCGTCCAACAAGACAGCCTCAGGATTATCGGCCTTTGCCTTTGGACCTTGGTTTCCGGATAGCGTCGAGGTTAGCTGCTCAGCGGCTACAGACTGGATGTCCGAACTGAACTTGGAGGTAATGCTGAACAACTCTGCGCTGTTACACATCCAGGACTGACAGATTTTGAGAAACGAACTCGCGATTCCAAGCGGATCGGAGGGCATGCTTGATGGGTTCATTAGTCCGCCCTTCTGATGAAAGAAATTACCTCGCCTATGGTAATTCCTCCTTCGAGCAGGTCATCGGGAATACTCACCCCGAACGTCTCTTCCAAAAAAACCTTGAAATTGACCGCTGTCATCGAGTCCCATTCCGGAATGTCGTTCAGCAAAGTATCCGATTGGATCTCGAAGCTTAGCGCACCAGGGAAAAGATCCGGGATGCCTTCTCTGATAGTTCCAAGTACCTCTAACATGGTGTTCCTCCTGTTAATGAAAATTGAGCAAACGAGTAATCCGTCCTAGACCCGAATGAGATTCGCTCCCCAGGACAAACCACCACCGAAGGCCGACGTAACGACCAGATGGCCTTCGCGGACCATATTGGCTGAAATTGCCTCGTCCAGCGCCACCAGAACCGATGCACTGGCAGTGTTTCCATACCTGTCGATATTGACCACGAACTTGTCTTTAGAAACGCCTAATCGGGCGGCAATCGTTTCGATAATGTTGATATTGGCCTGGTGACTAATGAACCAGTCAACGTCCTGCAGGGCCACACCTGCTTCCTTGAGGAGCTGAAGGATGATTTCCGTACCCTGGTTAGTGGCGAACTCGAATACAGCAGTTCCGTTCATCTTGAAATAGGCCATACGAGGACTGCTCATCTTATGGAAGGGCATCATAGTGCCGCCCGCAGGAACGCAGATAGCATTGCTGCTGCTTCCATCGGTCCTGAGGCAGGAATGATAGACCCCCCGGCCCGAATTTCCAGCTTGGAAAAGAATGGCGCCGGCGCCGTCACCAAAGAGAGGGAATGTGCAAAAATCCCGTTTGTAAAGTATTTTTGAGTACATCTCGGACGCTATGAACAGAATGTTCTCGAATTTGCCCGACGTAATCAAGGCATCCGACATACAAATGCCGAAAGTGCTCCCGGAGCAGACCGAATTGATGTCGAAGGCAAAAGCGTTGGTTGCTCCCAATTCATGTTGCACCCGGGTGGCGGTTGCAGGCTGCATGCGGTCGGGCGATGACGTGGACAGCACTATCCCCTGGATGCGTTCAGCCGGGAAATCAACTTTTTGCAGGCAGCAACGCGCAGCTTTGATGGCCAAATCTGAAGTGCATTCCTCTTCCGGGGCGATTCTTCTGGACAGAACCCCGGTTTTTTCGGCAATGAGCTTTATGGAAGAGGCTGGGAAATGCGTCATAGCCTCGTTAGGTACGGCCAATTCGGGCAGATGGCTCCCAGTCGAAAAAATAACTGACTTTTTCATTTCCAGCAGTCGAGCCCTTCTATTGAAAAACTGGTGTACAAATCCCTGCGAATTCAATATCTTGCAATGTATGTTGTGCAATTTTCAAACGGTCAGATGATGATATTACTTCCCTGAAAAGATGAACTGGATGTTCGCAATATTAAGTCAGGCCAAGAAATCTTCAATGGGGCAAAGACTGTATTTGGAAGGTAGAAACCCTTTACGGGCCAAATTCCTCTATTGCCGCCCGTGCCAACTGTTAACAGGTGTTATAAAAAAAAACTGCACTACGTACTACCATTGCACGGCAAATTCATTCTCCTTCATGGGTAGGCAGAGGCACATGAATTTTTCATCATTTTTGGGGAAATGAAATCCATTCCTTCGAATCGAAAGAAGCATGCGAGATCCTAATGGATGCACGCCTTTCCGTTCGGGGAAGACAGAACGCCGCCGTGGAAGGCGGCGCTACCATAATTTGATGATTTATTTTGTGGACTTCGCCAGGGCAAGTTTACCTGAGCTACCGGTTCTTCCGGGACGAGAGGAAATCTTTTTGGCAATTGTATAAAGCAGGCCGCTTTTCAAAAAGTAGCGTGGAACGATCTTTTCCCGGGGGCTGGTCCTGAGGTTGGCAATTCGTGTCCTGATGAACTTTTGTTTTCCCGTTTCCGGTCGAGGTAGATTCTAAGATTTTCGGGCAACCCGCGTTTTTTGGCTGAGCGGCTGCGGAGTTTGGTCAGCATTTTTGCGGAAAGGGGCTGTTTGAGCGGGAAACCCCACTTTTTTTTGTACTCCCTGGGAGTGAGGTGATGGATACGAAGATGGTTTGCCGTGAGCTGCCGGAGCTCAGCCTTGCATTCCATACAGGTAACTTTGTCTTCCTGAATGGAGGAGAGCGGATCGGCGGCAATTGTAACGCTGGAAGCCTGAAATCCCGACTCCGCCTGCAGGATAGATTGCCCTTGCTCTTCAGCCAGTCTCATTTTTTGGAGCGCGTTATAGACTCTTACCAACGCCTGCTCGATGTCCTCGGCTGTCATTTTGCTCATGGAAGCCTGGGCATGGACGATTTCGACCGCTAATTCGAGTAACTTTTTTTCCATTCGGACCATTCCTTCAAAGGAGGGTACAGACGTGTAGCGTCGTCAGGGCAAAAAGCTATTCCCCAATATGCTTATTGAAGTGGCATTTGTAAAGAGAACCAAACCACAATTTGTTCAAGCAGGCAGTTTACATCAGGACATCCCGGATACCTGACACCTCGGGGTGCGTGGGGATCAGTCGAGCGTACGCCGGTATCGCTTTACGGCAACCGTCATTGCGACGGCGATGAAGAGCACGATTGGCCAGATCTGCGGGAGAACGTCCTGCACCCCGTTGCCTTTCAGCAGGATACCCCGGGCGATGCGGAGAAAGTGAGTCAGCGGCAATAATTCGCCTACCCACTGGGCCCAGTGCGGCATCCCGCGGAAGGGAAACATGAACCCTGAAAGCAACAGCGACGGTAAAAAGAAAAAGTATCCCATCTGCACAGCCTGGAGCTGGTTTTTTGCAATAGTTGAAAAGGTGATGCCCACGGCCAGTGTAGCGATGATGAATACCAGGGCAGCCGCGAACAACAACCAGAGGCTGCCTTCCACCGGCACGCGAAATAGAAAATTAGAGATGGACAGGATAAGCGACACCTGGATGTAGCCCACCAAAATGTAAGGAATGATTTTCCCCGCCATGACCTCGATCGGACGCGTGGGCATGGAGAGCAGAGTCTCCATGGTGCCGCGTTCCCGCTCGCGGGTAATTGCCAACCCTGTCACCACGGTCATCGTCATCTGAAGCACGACCCCCATCAGGCCCGGCACGATGTTATATGGCGTAATGGATTCAGGATTATAGCGAGCGTGGATGCGAAGATCGACAGCGCTATCCGCAGCGGCGAGAAATGCGAAAGGACCTTTGAGATCGTTCTGCAGGGCGGTGGTCAGCAGAATGCGCAAGGAGCCTATGGCGTTGCTGGTAGCTGCCGGGTCGGTGGCATCCGCTTCGACGAGGATGGCGGGCCTGTCTCCCCTGAGCAGATCGCGAGTGAAATTCTCGGGGATATTTATGACAAACTGAACCTCACCGCGGTCCAGCACCTCGTTGGCTTCGCTCTCAGACTTCAGCTCACGAACGAAATCAAGATAAGAGCAGTTTTTGATCGCATGCAACAAAGTGCGGCCCTGCGGGCCGTTGTCGGCCAGGAGCACGGCTGCAGGCAGGTGCTTGGGGTCCACATTGATGGCATAGCCAAAGAGGATAATCTGAGTCAGCGGGATAGCTATCATCATGCCGAAAGTCAGCCGGTCCCGGCGCATCTGGACGAACTCTTTAAACACCACTGCCCAAAAGCGGGCCAGAGAAAATGCGGGCCTTTTTCCCGGGGCAAAGAAAGTCATGGCAAAACCTCACCCTCCGATTTTTTCATGAGGTGAACGAAAACGTCCTCCATGCCCGGAGCGACCGTGCGCCATTCATATTGCCCGGTATGAAACGAAGCGATGGTTTGCTGGAGCGCCGCAGCATCAGTCCCGCTAACGCGGAGCTGGCTGCCGAAGGCGACAGCGTGCTCCACCCCCGGTTTATTGCGGAGCACTTCGGCCAGTTCCAGCAAATCGGGCCCGCTGGCCTCCCAGGTCGTTAGATTCGTTTCGGCAATGATCTGGTCCACAGTGCCATGGGCAAGCAAAATGCCATTCAGAATATAAGCCAGCCGATGGCAGCGCTCGGCCTCATCCATGTAGTGCGTAGAAATCAAAAAGGTCAGCCCCTGGCCGGCAAGCTGATGGATTTGTTCCCAGAACTCGCGGCGCGCCTGCGGGTCGACGCCTGCTGTAGGCTCATCGAGCAAAAGCAGTTTCGGCTCGTGGATCAAACAGGCCGCCAGGGCCAGGCGCTGTTTCCATCCCCCGGAAAGCTCTCCGGCAAGCTGGCGCCTCCGATCCTCAAGTCCGAGCCGTTCGAGGCTATCGCTCACCGCTTTGCGCCGGTTCTTCACGGAATACATGCGGGCAACGAAATCAAGGTTCTCCGAAATCGTCAGGTCTTCGTACAGGCTGAACTGCTGGGTCATATAGCCGACACGGCTTTTGATCTCTTCACTTTCAGTAATCACATCATAGCCAAGGCACGTGCCGCGCCCCGCATCCGGCCGGAGCAGCCCACAAAGCATGCGAATAAACGAGGTCTTTCCGCTGCCGTTGGGACCGAGAAAGCCGCAGACTTCTCCCGTGCGGACTTGAAGGTCCACATTGTTTACGACCGTGCGGTTGTCAAACCGTTTGGTCATTCCGGTCACATCAATGACAAAATCGCCGGTCATGGATCAGAAACCGTAATCTACATCAACTGGTTGGCCTGGATGAAGGTTTTCCGCCGTCTTCGGGTCAAAAACCGCCTCGATCATGAACACCATCTTGCTGCGGGCTTCTCGGCTGTAAATGACCGGCGGAGTGTATTCCGCCTTGGGCGAAATGTAACTCACCTTCCCCGCAAAAGGCTCGCGTACGCCGTCGACCATGATCCGGACGCTATCGCCGGTGTGAATTGCACCGATCCTGGTTTCCGGAACAAACGCACGCACCTTTATGTTCTGGGGGGGCAATAAAGCGACAACCGGCCTCCCTGCGGCAACCCATTCCCCCTCCCGGTAGAGAGTGTCAAAAACCAGGGCGTCCCGAGGCGCAGACCGGCTCTTTTGTGAGAGTTCCCATTGCGCCCGTGCCAATGCTGCCTCCTGTGCCTTCGTGGCGGCATCGGCGGCCGAAATCTGATCGATGCGCGAGCCAAGCTGCGCCGTTTTTATATCGGCTTCCAACTGTGATATCCGATGGCGGTTCTGATCATTGGTTGAGCGCGCAAGATCGAGTGCCTCTGTCGAAATAGCCCTGGCGGCCAAAAGACTTTCACGCCGGGCAAGTTCTTTTTCCGAAAGCTCCAGCGCTGCCCGGGCTTGCATCAACTGCGCCTTCAGGGATTCAATTTCCGATGGCCGTTTGCCTTTTTTCGTGTCCTGCAGGTTTGCTCCGGCCTGGGAAACACGGCGTTCCGCTTCGTCCAGGGCTGCTTTTTCCGGTCTGCTGTCCAGTACAAACAGGGGATCTCCCTCTTTCACCTGATTGCCGCGCTGCACGTACAATGATTCGAGAGTACCTGAGAGCGGCGAGGCGACATAGACATACTCCCCCTCCACATAGCCCTGCACCCTGTTAGCGTCAGATCGAGCGCAACCCAAAAGGTTGCAAAGCACCGCGAGCGCGCAGCTCAGGTGGAAAAACGCTCTTGGAAAACCCGGCCGGGACAGGGTCATAATTTCGATCTTCCTTTTTCAGTGATGATGCCTTCAAGAATCACGGCAATGATGGCGGAATATCCGACATTTGGAGTGATTTCCAGTTCAGCCAGCTTTGCCGGATTCATAATCTTTTCTAAAGCGCCGAGGATAATTTCGGTTATCAGTTCGGCTGGAACATCCTTGCGGATAGTCCCAGCCTTGCGCCCCTGGTAAATGAGCTTCCCAAAATGGCGCCGGACCAGTTCCCTGCGTTTATTATCCACATGGCGAAAGATTTCGGGCTGCCGCCTGAGGTCCCGCAGAAAAGGCGGCTGAATTTCTCCCGTTTGCTGTTGTATGTAAGCAAGCAGCCGATGCAGCCTCCCGGCAAAAGCAGATGAACTCTCGGATGTAATTCGTTCCAGTTCGGAGTTGATGCCTCGGAACTTATCGAATATAGCTGCTTGAACAAGCGCGGTCTTGCTTGGGAAATGCTCATAGAGCGTCTTTTTACTAATTCCGAGTTCGTGGGCCAGATCATCCATGGTCACCGCGCGGAAGCCGTTGGCAAAAAAAACCCGGCGTGCAACGGCTATAATCTGTGCAGATACCGCATGCCCGGCGCCTGATATTTCGGACCGGCTCCGCAGCCCGCTGTGGCGGGACCGGGTATTTTCTGCTTTCAATTCTTTAGGTTTCACCTCATCACTATGCATGTTTAATCCGGCAAATTGATTTCGAAGGGAACTGGAACTTATAAACTCTCTTAGTTTATATAGTTTCCACATTAACGCAAGTTAATTTATGATTGGAGTGCAAACCAATGCACTTGCGCCGAACAAAAGGTTTTCAGCGAACCCGGGGCTGGACCGTGCTTTGCGGGGTGTTGTCAAATGATACAGGCTCCGGATATGTGCTCTGATTTCCCTCTATCCGGAGTTTGGGAAGCTCTTCTCGGGCGGCCGCCTTTCGCTTACATATGAATGCGGGATCGTCTCTTCATTCCACTCTTTTGAAACATACAGAGCGCAGTAACAGCTCCCGTACTGGGCGACGTCGGGCTCCCTGTACACACAGGGACAGATTATATCGCGGTCCCAGTCGCGGTCACGGGCCGCCAGCCTGCACGGACAGCACATATAACCGTACCGCTCCCTGTTATCGAGCAGCCCTTGCAGGAGATAGAAAATCCTGGTCATGTCCTTATTGAAGAAATAGCCTTTCGCTTCCTGCGTCTTTTTCAGGAAATCGTAGAGCTGCGTGACATTCATTCCAGATTCAGCGCCTCCTTTATCTCATCTCTTTTGAATCCGATGATGACCCTGGAGCCGATCAAAAGCATGGGGAAGGCACACCCCGGGTTGGCTTTTTTGATCTCCTCGATCAACAGGCGCCTCTCGTCGCCATCGAGCTTATCGACGTTTACACAATCGTAATCGACACCGCATTTATCCAGATATTCCTTTGTATCTTTGCAGTGGATGCAAGTAGTGAGAGCGTAAAGCTTTATGTCATTGTCTTTCATCCTTGCCCTCCAATCGACAGTAGAGAGGAAAAAAATTTAGTTGGCGGCGTCCCTGGTTTTATGCCCAGCCGGGTAAGGGCAAAATCGTAGCGGACCGGATCATCGGGACAGATTGCGCTGAAAGCCTCAGTAATTTCTACGGCGCAACGAATGTCCGCCTGTTTTCGTGATGTTAGTCCCATGGCTGCGGCGATCCTGTGCATATGAGTGTCGAGCGGGACTATCAGGTGAGAAGCGGGAATGCTTTGCCATATTCCCGGGTCGACATTGTCACTTCTCACCATCCATCGCAAAAAGAGGTTCAGCCTCTTGCACGCGCTGCCCCCATCCGGTGAAGGTAAAAACGTCGGCAGCATTCGTCCACATGCTTTCTCGAGTTTTTTTACCAATCCTGTAAGGGCCGGGAGAATGTTTGGGTCATTTTCACTAAATTCAGCCCGGAAGCAGGACTCCAAAGACCCATATTCCAGGCTCAGTTCTTTAAGGGCTACCAGCAGGTTGGATAGAATCTCGCCCGTGGTGAAGCGGTGCTTGAAAAACCGGAATTTCTTCCTGATGGCGGCAGGCCGGTTTTCAGCCAGGAAGGAGGACGGGCTTGGACCCATGACGTCAAGAACGGACCGAACGCTCCTCAGTATCTGCCCAACCCGGCCGTATGCAAGCGCCGAGGCGATGAATGCGATCAGCTCCCTGTCGAGTTTTTTGTCATAGAGGTAGACGAATTCCAAAGGATCGGGGTGAATATGCTCGAAACTATTGTAATGGCCGTACAGCTCTTCAAGGGCCAGTCCCATTATCCCGCCGCCGTTGAGACCGGGGCCGGCATCATTGGTAAAACTCAAAACGGCGCCAGGATTCGAGGATTTCAAACGGAACGTACCTCCGGAAACAAAAGTTGTTTTTTAAGAATAGCACATGGGGAGCAGGAAGCAAGGAGCAGGAAGCAAGGAGCAGGGAGATAGGACCGGGGAGCGGGGAGCGAGGAGCGGGGAGCGGAAAGCGGGATAAGAAGAACAATGGGGCGCCTTAATCGGGAGTGGACGGGGCGGACGGGGCGGACGGGGTGGACGAAGGGCGCAACGAGGGTTTATGAGGGGAGCACGCGGTAGAGGCGTTCAATATCAAAGGCTGCCGCCTTAGCAGCGAGCTGGCGGTCAAGCAGGCCGGCTGCCGGCGAGCGTCGATGTTCCAAATCTCAGATCAAAAGGGGCAAAATTTACATGTTTTGCACCTCCTGTTTGATCGCTGGTTTCAGAAATCTGAATCACCAAAGGGAATCAACTGTTCCGGTCGAGCTTCTCCCTTCTCACGTTGCGCAAGGTCTTTCCCATTACCTCTTGCAGCATGGCCGTTCCTTTTGCTCTGATGCGCCGGGAAAATTCGCGGCTGATCCCTGGTGGCCCTGTTTGCCACCGGTTTGTAGTCTTTTGATTCAGTGCTTCTTAGAGCACCGTTGCCTTTTGAGCCGTCAACCAGCATTTTCAGCTCGGCTACATATTCCTTCATTTGAGCGGCCTGGGCCTTCATTTCCTCAGAGGCCGAGGCGGATTCTTCGGCATTGGCGGCATTTTGCTGCACGACCCTGTCCATTTCACTCACCGCTTTGCTGACTTGCTCTATACCCTGGGCCTGTTCCAGGGATGCCACAGAGATTTCACCGACCAGTCCGCTGGACTGTTCGACATTTATGGCTACCTCGCGGAATTCCTTTTCGGTCTTTCCTACCAGTTCCGAACCATCCTTGACTCTCCCGACTGTCGCCTCGATGAGACCGGCGGTATTCTTTGCCGCCTCGGCCGCTCTCATTGCAAGATTTCTAACTTCATCTGCGACAACGGCAAAACCGGCGCCGGCTTCCCCCGCACGCGCCGCCTCTACTGCCGCATTGAGAGCAAGCAGATTTGTCTGGAAAGCAATTTCATCGATTGTCTTGATAATCTTCGAGGTCTCCTCGCTTGCTGCAGAAATCTCACCCATTGAGGTGGTAAGTTCATTCATCATCTGACTGGAGCGGGAAACCGCCCCTTTTGTGTTTGCCATCAACTGGTCGGCCTGCCTTGCGTTATCAGCGTTCTGCCTGGTCATTGAGGACATTTGCTCAAGAGATGCGGACGTCTCCTCAATGGAGGCGGCCTGCTCGGATGTCCCTTCCGCCAGTTGCTGACTCGAGGATGAAACCTGGCCGGATGCTGCGCTCACCCGGTCACTGTTTTCAGAAAGTCCTTCAACGATACGAGTGATTGGTCTGGATATACTTCTGCCGAAAAGCAGGATCAGAATGAGTGCAACTCCAAGCAACACCACTCCAATCGTTATTCCCTGGTTTCTAAAGGCGTTGGCTTGGCCAAGGAGTTCCGCCCTGGGCTGAACGACGCCGAGGCTCCAAGCTCTCATGCCGACCGGGGCAAAGGCGCAAATCTTCTCTTTTCGTTCAAAACTATAGGATATAATTCCTCTTTTCTGAGCTGTCATATTCCGGCCAAGCTCTTCGGTCCCCTTCGCACTGCAAAGATTCAGGTCAAGGATGAATTCACGCCTTGGATGTGCAATGATAAGACCCTTTTCGTCAATCATGAAGGCATATCCAGTCTCACCCACCTTTGTGCCGGCCACTAAATTGATAAGCAGGTCAACCTTGGACGTGAGGCAGAGAATTCCCAGGAAATCACCAGTCTCCGACCTGATGGGTGAATAGACGACCATAACCGGCTGATTGGTAACTTTTGACTTCGAGATCGGCGCGACATAGGCTTTTCCACCCTTCTTGGCCTCCTTAAAGTACTCTCTATCGGAGATATCCAGGGCCTCATAAGCTTTGGTGTCCCCGTTGCCAGCTATCCCTGCCAGGGTAAGCCCGTTCGTATCACTTACGAACATCCCTGAATACTGATCGCCAAGCTGCTTGAGGATGTTGTGGAATTCATTATCCAGTACTTTCCCTTCCTCCTTGACACTTTCCCGCCCGTTCGTTTTAGCCTTTGCGGTTATTTCGACTATGCGGCTCAATGCCGATAAGCCTCGTACCTGGACAACTTCTTTGTCTACGATAGTGCGCACCATGACCGTTAATTTGTCGACGGTCTGCGAGGTCATTTTTTCTGAGGAGTCACTCAACGTCGAGGTACTTTTCAGAATCAGGAATGAACCGAGCACCAGCAGCGGTACGGATAAAATGATAGCCCCTCCGAACATCAGCCTTCTCCCAAGACCCATCTTTTTCATCTTTGCCTTCCTCGTGCTCAGAGTCTACAAAACTTCCGACAAAGGTGCAGGTACACGTCATCGAAAAGTGTAAAGGGCGATTCACGTTATGTGGATGCTTCTTCCGCCCCGTTTTCCGATACTCCGGCATCAGGTGATTGACGCAAGATTCCGCTTTCCCGTTGTTTAAGTCGGCAAAAAATGCATGGAACCTGATCAAAAAAAAGAAAAATTATCGTCCAATAATTATCCCGATCTGACAGGGCCGAGCGAGGATGTCGCGAGGGGGCCATCAAAAAATCATGCATCCAGGCAGGCATCACGCGATTGACGCCATAGCTACATAGTCGTATCCTGCGGGCGTTAATTCATGTTGCCGAGACGATGTCTCCTTAGGACACGGTGATATGGACCACCCGGATTCACTACCGGACAATTTTCTCGTTGGGCGGACCGGTTTTCGCGGGGCTAACTCCACAGCCCACCCACCCGCGAGGTGGAGGTTTTGATGCGGCGGCTTTTTTTCCTCTCATTCCCGGTCATTATTTTAATTTTTTTCGGTCTGCGGACAGTGTGTTCTCAGCAGGCAAAAGAAAACAGTCAAGTCGAGGCGCCGGCTCAGCCGCCGGCGCAGGTAAATGACCCGTGCGCTGAATGCCATACCCGCATCACTCCAGGCATTGTGGTGGACTGGCAATTGAGCAAGCACAGCGCCAACGATGTAGGCTGTTCCAAGTGCCACGGCGACCGGCACAATTCCATGACTGATGCAGCTAACGCCGGGCTCGCGGGTCCGGAGGTGTGCGCAAACTGTCATGCCCTCCAGGCCGAGCAGTTCGGCAAGGGAAAGCACGCTCTTGCCTGGGGCGCAATGAAAGCCATGCCTACTCTTCACTGGCAGCCGATGGCCCAGGTGGAGGGGCTGCAGGGTTGCGGGGCCTGCCATAGCGTTGGCCTCAAAACAGAAGGGGAGGTGAAAGATTTGATGGAGAAAGGATCGGGCTTTGGGGCGAGTTCGTGCGACGCCTGCCATACGAGGCATCTTTTCTCGGTCGATGAAGCCAGGTCTCCGCAAGCGTGCAGGACCTGCCATACGGGAGTGGAATCTCCTCAGTGGGAGATGTACGCATCATCGAAGCACGGTGTGCGGTTTTTACTCAAACAGAGCAGAATGCTCCCGGAAGACGCAGCGGCCCCCACCTGCCAGAGTTGCCATATGCAGGACGGAGACCATGCGAACATTACAGCATGGGGATACCTGGCATTGCGCCTGCCCTATCCTCAGGACGCCCAGTGGGCAAGGGATCGAGCGGCCATTTTGCAGGCCCTGGGAGTTTTTGACCCTACGGGAAAGCCTACTCCCAGGCTCGCCGTTTTTGAGACCTATAACTTTATGAGTTTTAAGGAAGAGGATTGGCAGGCTGAACGGGAAAAAGCTCTCAAGACCTGCAATGACTGTCATTCTGTTAACTTCGCTAGGGCTGAACTGGATAAAGGCGATCAGATGATCCGGGAGGCGGACGCATTGATGGGCGAAGGGATACGCACAGTTGCCGATCTATATCGGGATGGGTTGCTTAAAAAGCCGGACAGCTACTCGTACGCGTTCCCCGACCTTCTCACAATGCATAATGCGCCGACTGTCATCGAGCAAAAGCTCTTCTCGATGTTTCATGAATACAGGATGAGAACATTCCAGGGGGCGTTTCACGACAGTCCGGATTATTCCTTCTGGCATGGCTGGGCCCAAATGCAGAGCTGCCTTACCGAGATCAGGGAACGGGCAGCCGAAATAAGGGCCATGGTGGAAGCCGGAGGACACAAGACGGAGGACGGAAATAAGAAAACAGGGGATTGATGAAGATTATTTACGGTTTGAAAACAAATCTGTACAAAGCGATAAGCCGGCGAATATTCAGCTCGTGGCACCCTGCAGGTCAAGTTCCGAGCGCCGTCACCCGGACAGAGTTCTCAGAAGACCCCCCGGCGCTACTTAAAGTTGCTTCCAGGCTGTATGAAAAAGCACTCCAAAAAGATCAGGCAAGGCGCCGAAAAAAACGGGTCAAGCTGCCGGCGCCTGTGATCAGCATTGGGAATCTTTCGACCGGAGGGACCGGAAAGACGCCGGTTACGATCTGGATGTGCGAGTTTCTGCTTGAGATGGGGCTTCGACCCGCTGTTTTGACCAGGGGATACGGAGGAAGAGGGAACGGCCCCGGACGCGTACCGCTTTCCGGTAACCCAGCAGAACTTTCCGACCTTTTCGGCGACGAGCCCGTTATGATATCGGAGCACCTGCCATTGACGCCCGTCTGGGTTGGAAGGGACCGGGCGGCTTCGGGCAAGGCAGCGCTGGCCCGAAGTGCAGTGGATGTCTTTGTGCTCGATGATGGTTTTCAGCACCTTGCGCTTTACCGCGACCTGGATATCGTTCTGCTCGACTGCCGCAGCCCTTTTGGAAACGGATTTGTCCTGCCTGCCGGTCCCCTCCGGGAACCCGCTTCCAACCTTAAAAGGGCTGATGCCCTTGTGATTACCCACGTGGACAGAGATGCCGATGCCGCGCCGCTAAGAGTCAAGCTCGAACGTCTTTTCCCCGGCATACCGGTTTTTACCTGCCGTCACAAGGTGAGAGGAATCAGCCTGAGAAAAGGCGAGCCGGTCATCGATCTAAATGCGCTCTTGGATCGCAAGGCTGTCGTTTTCGCCGGGATTGCCGGGCCAGAGGGTTTTTTAATGACATTCGAGGGGCCGGGATAAGGATTTGCGGGTCATTTAGCTTTCCGGACCATCACAGATATACGGCCGGCGATTTTTCGAGGATTTTTCACGCCGTTTCCGAACACGGCGCCGAGGTGATTATCACAACGGCGAAGGATGCCGTCCGCATACCGCTTCCATACAGGGAGGCGGTATGCGTCGCCGAAATGGGAATCGATTTCGGACCCGAGCATGAAGGTTTCCGCAGCCTGACGAGGGCCAGGCTCGGAAGCACCACGGACAACCGGATACCGGAAATCCAAAATAGAAAGAGGCCCTCCGACATCCGGCTTGTGTAAGGGACCTGCTATTTTTTCTCTACTGGATACTTGGCATTAAACCATTCGTTCCAGCCGCCTTTGAGCACTTCGACATTCTTGAAACCTGCGCTTGCGAACTGACGCGCCACACGGGCGCTGGTAGCCTCGTTGGGTCAGGCGCAGTAGAAAACGAGAGTCTTGTCCTTCGGGTATGCGGATATCGATTGCCCGGCTTGGGCAGGCGACAGCCGCCGCGCGCCCTGAATTTTCCACTGAGAAAAATCCCAGTCATGCGGTGTGCGCACGTCAACAACGATTACATCCGGTTTCGTGAGTTCCGCCTTCAGTTGATCCTTGTTGATGATGGTAATTCCTTCAGCTCCGGCGGCCAGAGACGCGGTAAAAATGACGATAAGGCATGCCAGGAGCCACGACTTCAAGTTCGAGCGGATCATTGCAATCTCCTTTTGCAAAAGTTTTAGAGAAAGTCTGAGTCGGGCGGGTAAAAAATACTTAAATCTTAGATTACAGATGCATCAGAAAATAATTACCAATTCAAAATAGTCAAAAATGAAATCCGGGTTGTTTTAGACGGAATAGGTGCGGCGACAGCCTTTCAATAGCCGGGAAGATGTTTATTTAAGGGAGAAAAAAAAGGGTGCGTTATGTCCCATGGAAAGAAGAGTGAACGGTACATTGCCTGATTCCAGCAATGAAAGAGAGTTTCGTTGATTGAAATTGACGGCGCACAAAAATCCGGTAGCGGAACACTGGTGAGATTGGCTGTTGCGCTCTGTACGCTTACAAACCAACCGCTGCATATAGTCCGGATAAGAGAGAAGCGGGAAAAGCAGGGCCTGCGGCCCCAGCACATGGTTGTCGTCAAGGCGTGTGCTCAGCTTTCGTCCGGGCGGTTGGAGGGGGCCGAGGTCGGGTCCAAAGAGATCACTTATTATCCAGGGGGAAGCATAAGCGCAGGCGTTTGGCAATGGGATATCGGGACAGCCGGTTCGGCCACCATGATGGCCTTTACCCTGATTCCACTCGCTCTTTTTGCGGGTAAGAAAACTCGATTTACGATAAGGGGCGGTCTGTTTCAGGATAATGCGCCAACGGCGTTTCACATGGAGAAAGTCTTGCTGCCGCTTCTGGGGCAGATGGGCGCCACGGTAAGCCTGAAGATGGTCCGTCCAGGGTATGTGCCAAAAGGAAATGGGGAGCTGGATGTTTCAGTCGAACCGGCGAAGGCTCCTCTGAAAGCCTTTGCCAAGACGCAAAGAGGAGAAATAAGCAGGATTCAAGGCATATCGCTCGCCTCGCACCTGGCAGAACAGTCGGTTGCCCGGCGCATGGCCGAGAGGAGCCGTGAACTTCTCATGCAAAAAGGCTGTAATCCCTACATCGACATTATCGAGGACGCCTCTGCCGTCCAAAGCGGCGCGGCTCTGTTGCTTTGGGCCGAAAGTACAAACGGCTGCCTGCTTGGATTCGACAGGGCCGGAAAGCGCGGCCGCAGCTCGGAGTCAATTGCGCAGAGCGCAGTGGAAGGCCTTTTAACGGATATATCAACCGGGGCCACGGTGGACAGGTTTGCTGCCGACCAGTTGATTTTGTTCGCGGCCCTTGCACGCGGACAAAGCCGATATATAGTTCCGCGCCTGACAGATCACATAGAATCCAATTTGTGGATGATTGAGAAAATCCTGGGGGCCGGGACTGAAGTTAAAGAAAACCTGATTTCCATTGACGGGATCGGATTTTTGAGAAAATAATCTTGTGTGTGAGGTGAGCGGTTTAGCGCCGCTTTGTTCAGGTTTCAACTCAAGGGGGTTCGCGATGCTACCCCGTATAAAGATTCGAGGAATCTACAGCACAGCGCTGACTAAACTCGCGCTTGATTCCGGGTTTCAGATCGTCGATCCTTCCGAAAGAATCAGACAACGGATTCATATGGAATTTCCCGATCATGGGAAATATGAAATCCTGATACAGGACAGGGAGGACCGTCAGGGGATCGAGGTCAAAGGTGAAGCTGACCATGTGTGCGAGCTGCTTATAAGTTTGCAGGAATCCCTTTTGGACGCGATCATCGTCGGTTTTTTCCCTACAGATGACAGCGAACCGTTGGTGGTTGCAAATCTGGAGTTGCCAGGAGGGGCCAAGGAGCAACTGGATCGGGTCAGATCGAGCGTGGTCCCGACTCTAAAGAATCACCACCGGTTAAAGATAGTAAACCCGGACCTTCTCGAACCGGCGGAAATAGAATTCTCCCGGCATCCCGAAGACGGAATTGGCCTGGGAAAGAGGCTTTTCAGGGAAGCAATTCTGGACCCTTTAATGAAAGAAGGCAGGGTCAGGCTCGAGCACATAAGGCCATCGGGCAAGCCGATGCGTCCGAGGATTGGGATTCTTCAATCCGTGCGCGAAAACAGGGTGGTTTTTAAACGCGAATTCTCGAAGGGCCGCTATGACGGGTTGGATCTGCCAATCAGCGAGGGCGACTACTGCCTGACTGAAGTCAGGGAAGGCGAATGGCATATCAGACACAGCTATTTCTCGAAAGAACATCGTCGTATAGGCGAATACTTCAACGTAAATACCCCCACGGAGCTCTACCCATACGGGGCCAGGTATGTTGACCTCGAGGTGGACGTGATCCAAAGGGCGGGTGAAAAAGCGTTCCCGATAGATCAGGAAAAACTCGAGGTGCTTGCGCGTAAGGGTTGCATCGGCAAGGACCTGCAGGACAAGGTGCTTATGGTCTCCAAACGGCTGCTGCGGAGCCTCAATCGTGGAAGGGCAAAGAGTTTACCGGAGCGCGGATGAAAATCAAAACAGCTTGGGCGATTCAATCCTTATTTTTATGTTTCCTTTTCAACCTGGTCTTTGCGGCAGTAATATTTTTTATGGCGGACAGAATCCTGGAAGCCTTGAATGAGTGGGTTTCGCCTTTAACCGGACCGGGCGCGCCTGCCCTGCCGGACGATCTGCAGATGGCGCTTGGCGGTTTCGGAAATTTTGTAGTTGAGGTACGAGGATACCTGATAGCCGTGATTGCCGCTCTGGCGTCGGCATTTACCTTGCTTCTATGGTTTTTTCTTTTTCTCGCCGGAGGCAGGCAAATCAGGAAAGCAGGGGAGCGGGCCGGGTTATCCCGTGCACCTGAACCCGAATTAAGTCAAGCCATAACCGATGGAGCCGATCAGGGCAAATAGCCGTCAACTCATAACAATTTGTATTGAAAAAAATTTATGCTGTGCGGCGGGAAAGTATTTGTTTACAATTGTCAGGGGCAAAAATCGGCGAGTTATTCCTGCCGGTTTTTTGTTCTTTTTACTTTTTTTACTTCCTGTTTTTCAACCCTGTGAGTGTAGAGCGATCTCGTCCTAATGAGTATTAAATATGCAAGAACCAGTTGCATTCGCGCGGGATTCGAGTTATGGTGGCATGCCACGGCTAAGGTTGACCTCGTTTCTCGTCTGCCGCATTTGTGACGGAACTCCCCCGTGCAACTTGAACAGTCGTCGTCCCCTGTGCAGGGGCGCGGATTGAAACAAGCTCCTGATGGAGCACACTTAGGAGAAGAACAACATGGATCCATTGGTACTAACAAAGCGTGAAAAGCACAAGCTTGCGACCCAATACGCAGACCTGTGCCTCACCTGCGGCACGTGCGCGGGCGGGTGCCCGGTCACAGGCGTCGACGGTCTGGACGTTCGCAAGGCTGTGCGGATGGTCCTGCTGGGGATGGAACAGGAACTGATCGATTCCAGGTTTCCCTGGGTCTGCACCCTTTGCGGCCGTTGCGAACATGCCTGCCCCATGGGCGTCGATCTGGTGGCAATGCTTCGTTCCGCACGCGGGAAGAGGGAAAGGGACAAGGTCCCCGGCGTCCTCCACAAGGGCGTCGCGATGTGCCTCAAGACGGGAAACAATGTTGGCATTCCCAAGGAAGACTTCCTGTTCCTGCTCGAGGATCTGGGCGCAGAACTGGCCGAAGAGATTCCCGGATTCGAGGTGCCAGTCGACAAGAAAGGGGCAAAGTACCTCTTTACCATCAATTCCAAGGAACCCTTCGGGGAACCTGAGGACATGATGTACTGGTGGCGAATTCTTCACGCCGCCAACGAGTCCTGGACCGTTACTTCCGAAAACTGGGAAGGAGTAAACTGGGGCCTTTTCACCGGTGATGACGAATCGATGAAAGAGGTCGCCGGTCGGATTGTCAAGAACTACAAGGAACTCGGATGCGAGTACCTTGTCTTGCCCGAGTGAGGGCACGCATACTTCGCGACTAGGCTTAGTCTGCGCAAATGGTTTGCCGACGAAAACATCAAGTTTCTCTCGGTCCACGATCTTCTGAAGAAATACATCGTAGAGGGGCGCATCAAGTTAGATAAATCGGTGCACACCCATCTTACCACCTATCACGATCCGTGTAATTACGGCCGAAAAAGTGAACGCACTTTCGGCCAGGCGTATTACGAAGAACCCAGGTGGATTACTCAGCAGTGCTGCGAGAACTATGTAGAGATGTATCCCAACCGGGCCAACAATTTCTGCTGCGGCGCCGGCGGCGGCGCGTGGGCGGCGCCCTACGTGGAGGAGAGAATCTTCTATGGCCGCGTAAAAGCCAAACAGATAAAGGACACCGGGGCCAAGCTGCTCATTGCGCCCTGCCATAACTGCCGCGATCAGATCATGAAGAGCCTCCGGAAGGAATACGACTTCATGGATGTCGAAGTAAAGTACCTCTGGGAGCTTGTAGCCGACTCTCTGATTATTGAACCGCGTGAGGTGGAACCCGAAGAGGAATAACAGTTTTTTCTCACTCCCGCTGAAACAGCCCCAGAATCACGTTGACGTGTGCATGGGGCTTTTCTATTTTAGGCCTGCAACGTCCACATTCAATGGGGAAAGAACTCAACGCTCCGTTAAGTCTCATTTGGTACTGGAGTAATATGAGCAGAAAACAAGATATAAATAAAGGGAAAGAGCACTTTGCGCTAAATGTGGGAGAATCCCACGAACTGCAGATGATTCTTGACCGCCTCGCTGTCCAGGACCCCGAAGGTGAGAGTTTCGAGGGCTACCTGCACTCGCTTGGCAACTCTCTCTCCGAAAGGCCGCTGCTGGCGGCCGCACTCATCGACAGGCTGAGCCGCAATCCCAACCGAACCGGCTTTCGCACATTTCAGGCTCTGCATAAAACCATTGAGGCCTCGGCTTATAAAAGGAACCTGAAGCAGGCAGCCTACAGGTTTTCACAGAAGGGTTTCAAGGCTGCCGAACAGATCTTGGCTCCGGAAAAAGTCGTCCTTATTCAGGGTGAGCACAGAAAGGCTACCGCTCACCTGTTCATGGTCAATGGGACCATGTGGATCGTTTCCGCTTTTATTCCAGAGGCGTTACAGGGAGGTTATGCTCTTGTAACCGCGTTCCTCGAAGACGATTTTACCGCCTTCAATGTGCGAGTTGCAGAAAGCCGCACTCAGAAACTGTACAGGGATTATCTCCAGGGACTCTCGGCCCACGCGATCGGCAGCAGATCTCATGAGATTCCACCCTGGCACGCAGCGCGGCTCTTTTTCGAAATGCTCGATTTTTGGACAGCCAAAGAATCATATGCCCAACTGGAAAGGGCCCGCGATCTTCTTAAGAGCTACCATGAGCCGGACAGAAAACCATACGTCTACGACCTGATGCCAGAAATCGAACATCCCGAACGGCATTTTTCCGAATTCGAAATTGAAAAATTGCTGGAAGGAATGGACCTTTCCTGGCTTAGATTTAGCAAAGAGCAACTTTCGCCCTATCACGAGAAGATAAAAGCCCTTGACAGTCCTCTTCTCGTGGTCCCCCGGGAAGTCCAGATCGAGCGAGGTGTGGATCTGCTTCATGATGCTGCTGAAAGCCTGTGCACAGGGGCAAAGCGATTCCTATACGAGAGGTTTTTCGAAGAGCAGGCAATGGCCTTCAAACTCTCGGGCGCCGAAGACAAGGCGCACTGGGCATGGATAATTGCCCGCAATCTTGCGGACCGATCCTCTGTGGGAAAAAATCCCGCCGTGTTGCAACTGCTAAGGTATTCGCTCAGTTTCCATTGGAACGAAGATTTTACCTCTTCCCGGAAGGCTGAGGAAACGCCGGAGCGGGAGCGCCGAACCGAATCAGGGATCATTTTGCCCTGAACGGGGAGATCGATATGGAAATCTCACAGATCAGAACCGCAGCCCATTCATGCGCTATTGACATCACTGACCATGTAGCCGCCCTATTGAGGGAAAAATCAGCCGAAAACGGCATCTGCCTGATTTACACTCCCCATACAACGGCCGGCCTTACGATAAATGAAGGGGCCGATCCGAGTGTTATGGATGACGTTTTAAGAACGCTCGAGACCATCGTTCCATGGCGCGGAGCCTACAAGCACACAGAAGGCAACTCTGCCGCCCACATTAAAGCGATCCTTGTCGGGGGGAGCGTGCAGGCAATTGTCGACTCGGGAAAGCTGGTTCTGGGTACCTGGGAGAGAATATTCCTGCTGGAGTTCGACGGCCCGAGAACGCGGAAGATCTTTGTTCAATTCCTGAGCAACCAAGCTTGCTGATTGACAACTTTGGGCGAAGACCCGCACCTCCAGGCAGTTGCGCTCCGCCGGACGCTCCCCAAAAAGAAAAAAGCCAGGTGGGAGGGCCCGGCTTTTCCTAAGAGAGAAACATGGGATGATATTAGCTAAGCGGTTATGAAAATAGCCATATTTCAGGGAAAAAAGAATGCGGTGAATCATGTATTTTGTGACTTAAGAAACGGTATCATCTACCTGCCGACAGTGTACACGATCAAACTATCCGCAATCAGGCGCCCTTCAGAGTGATTATATTGTATCGGAGTAACTGAAAATATTCCATTTTGAGGTGAAAAATGGAATATTGTCAAATTCCGACATTAAGCATGCTGCCCAATCCGATCACGATAAAGATCACCGATGAGGCGTGCGATTTCGAGTGTGTGAAGAGAAAGGCCGTTTCAAAAGCAATGGCCTTTGCCGGTTCGCCCGAGCTTTTGAGTTGGTATGATAGAAAGAGGCAGGTCTACTATCCCAATGATGAATGCTGCGTGGAGGGTGAACCCAACTGGCTGTCGTATGCCCTTGCCAAGAGCGCCGATCTGGCCATCGACGTCAATGATGAGGAATACGTCTTTATCTTCCGCAAATCCTGACGCCACAAAGAAGAGTGAAAATTTCATGAAATTATGGACAAGAAACTCTTTTTGCTGAATAATCCCCGCCTGTAGAAGAATTTCCGGCGCATAAAGTTTACAATGTTTACGCCCGCCCGGTGTGACCCATCTTTTTTCGCGCCCCGGCGCTTAAAAGAGGAGTTCTGAAAGACTTCATGGACAAGGCTCAGAGTTTACAGTCCACAGCATCAAAACGTGCCCTGAGCCGCGCATTCCTGCATCAATTGGTATTCCCTGCGGCGCTGCTTCTGGTTGTATTCATATTCGGCACGCTGGGATTTTTCATTTTGGGCGGGGGCAAGTGGACTTTGTTCGATTGCGCCTACATGACGAGCATCACACTTACCACCGTCGGCTATGGAGAGATACTCGAGGATTTTGGTTCAGACGGCCGTCTTTTTGCCATGATTCTTATGTGGTGCGGGATGGGGGTGGCTCTCTATGCAGTGTCGACAATCACCGGGTTTGTAGTCGAGCGTAAATTTTCCCGGATATTGAGGGAGCGTAAGATGGAAAAAAGCATTGCCGCGCTCAAAAACCATTTCATTGTCTGTGGGGGCGGCCACACGGCTGTCAATGTATTACGAGAGCTGATCATGTCAAAGCGGTCCTGCGTGTGCATAGAACTAAAACCCGAGCGCGTTGAATGGATCTCCAACCAATTCCCGGGCCACTATTACATTCAGGGCGACGCAACTGAAGAAGAGGTACTGCTCCGCGCCGGGATTGAGCGGGCTTCGGGTGTGCTGGCAGTGTTGGGAGAAGATGGCCACAACCTCATGATAACGGTCCAGGCACGCTACATCAACGCTGACATCAAGATCGTGGCGCGATGCCATGAAAACAATCTGGCTGAAAAGTTCTTCAGGGCTGGAGCAAATTATGTTGTGAATCCGTCTTTCATCGGCGGCATGCGTATGGCCAGCGAGATGATCCGTCCTAATGTCGTTTCATTCCTCGACCGGATGCTTAGAGGAAATGACGCAATTCGCGTTGAGGAGGTTACGATTGGCGAAAGGTCGCCGTGGATCGGGCAGTCGCTTCGCGAAATCGACATTCAGCGCAGGACGGGCCTGACCCCGGTTTCTTTGAAGCGTCCGGAAGATTCCGAGTTCATATATAATCTATCGCAGGATGAAGTTCTGACGCCGCAATCAGTAATAATCGTGATTGGAAATCCCGAACAGGTGTCCAACCTCAGGAGATTCTGTGCAAAGCAAAGTGACGATTGCAGTGTCCCTTGATTGACGAGGAGCGGGGATAAAGACCCCGGCAAGAACGTTTCAGGGGCAGTTCCCCCGGTTGTTCATATGAGACATTTCCTTTTGACCCATATCTTATGGAGTTGCTTTTGTTGTTTTATGAAAGTAGCCGTCATCTCCGATGTTCACGCAAACATTGAAGCCCTTGAGCAGGTCCTTTCCGATATAAATAGCGCCGGGGCGGAATCAATTGTCTGTCTTGGCGACATTTTCGGCTACGGACCGAATCCCGAGGAGGCAGTGCGCCTGATCCGGTCTCTTTCGATTCCGAGTGTGATGGGCAATCATGAGTTGGCTCTCGTGGAACCTGCTTTCTTTGACTGGTTTAATGAAATTGCACAGGAATCGCTCCTTTTATCAGAGGGACTTATCTCTGCCGACACCCGGAATTGGCTAAGCGGGCTTGATGCAACATTGATCTTCCAGGGGGCACTTTTCGTTCACGGCTGCCCTCCGGCATCGATTACCGAGTACATTTTTGAGTGGAGCGATGCAGGCCTGAGGTCTCTTTTCCGCCAAACCGAACAAAAGATTTGCTTTGTCGGCCATACCCATACCCTGGAATCCGTGTCGTTCACCGAGGGCAAAATCCGGCACCACGCGCTGAGACAGGGGATTTTTAATGTCAACGGGAATGCAAGGTACATCATTGCAGCGGGAAGTGTCGGACAACCCAGGGATGGCAACAACAATAACGCCAAATACATAATTTGGGACAGCATTGAGCAAACTGTCGAAATACGGTTTGTACCTTATGACATCGCAAAGACGGCGGCAAAAATAGTCGCTCTTGGTTTTCCTGAGTATAACGCCAGGAGGCTCTGGTAGGAAAAGGCAACTGTTCACCACAGTGGTGAATTGCTTTCAGGAGAAGCGATGATGGGAAAAAACCCTGAAAAAAGAAGGCGAACTCGAAAAGCATTTGACCCACCTTCTCTGGGGGTCATCTTCGTCAACGATAATAATTCCAGCCATTCTCGAGGTCTTCATCTCCCCCGGTTTGTCGACATTCTCAATCTGAGCGAATCCGGGGCACTCATCAAGTCCTCCCGGAACATTGACGTCAAATCTGACCGGGCACTGATCTACAAGGACCCCGAAAACCATGAATGGCGGTTTTTCTCGATTCGGGCAGCATGGTCGCGCGCAGGCACTAATGAGCCGTTTCATGTCGGAATCCAATTTCTCGAACCATTGCGAGCAGACACAGATGCTCGTGATACTCCCTGGCTGTATCCGAAAAACATCGAATTCCTGGCCGGGATGCTTCTAATGGATTGGGTCCCGAGGCAGGCTTTGTGTGACCTGTTGAATTGCTTTAAGCAGGAAAATTTTAGCCGGGGGGACAGAATTATCCGGCAGGGGGACCCCGGCGATTACCTCTACATCCTCCAACATGGCATTTGCTCAGTCCGTATTGAAAAAGAGGGGGAAGCGCATAAAATAGATCAGATTCAGGACGGGGAAATTTTTGGAGAAATGGCAATCGTAACCGGCGAACCCCGCTCCGCACACGTTGAGGCTGAAACAGACTCCGTCTGCTGGAAATTGAGTAAGCAGGATTTCGAGAGTGTCGCAGATAAATACCCCGATATCAGATGCTTTCTGACCGAACTGGTGGCGAGCCGTTTCAATAGTTGTTACCATACGGCCGATCGAACTATTGGAAAATACGTCATAAAGCGAAAAATCGGCAAAGGCGGCTGGAGCATCGTCTACAGTGGCGTGCATGAGACCCTTAATTTTCCTGTGGCTATAAAGATGATGCGCCATGATATGGCCCAGAACACCCATTTTGCCAATCGCTTCAGGAATGAGGCCCAACTGATCGCCGGCATGAACCAGAGGAATATCGTAACCGTATATGATATTGAGGAACGCTACCGCACTATCTTCATCATAATGGAGTACCTGGAAGGGAGTTCGCTTGAGACCGTTCTGCAGCAGAAAGGGCGCCTTCCTGTCGCACGGGCTGTCAATTTCGTGGTTCAGGCTTGCCTGGGACTCAATTATGCCCATCAGAGCGGCATCGTCCACCTGGACATAAAACCCGCGAATCTGTTTATATTGCCAAACGATCGCCTTAAGATCCTCGATTTCGGTCTCGCATGCTGCGCCGGCTCCGAAGACTTCTGCTTTCTGGGAACACTGCATTATACCTCACCCGAACAGGTCCTGGGAAACCCGGTTGGACCGTACACCGATCTTTATTCTCTGGGCATGACTGCCTATGAAATGGTCACCGGCGCCCGGCCTTTTCCCGAAGATGATCTAAACGCTCTTGTAGATATGCACGTTAACGAGGATATTCCCGATCCTGCAGAACTGGTTCCGGATTTGCCCGAACCGTTTAGAAAATTCATAATAAAGTCCACCCGCCGAACCGTTGAGCAAAGATACCAGAATACCGATGAGGCCCTCAAAGACCTGATTCCGCTGGCTCGCATCCTTGGCTGCCCCATGGACGGGCAAATTCCGGCAGTGCGCAAGATTACCTCGCTTCTTCTCTCATACTCAGAAGAACAGGAATTGGAACTTAAGCGCTCGCTTGAAAGATTTTCCCTCGAACTGGAGGCTTTGGGCGTATCGCTCAGAAGTTCTGATTTCGATAATTTCTGAGTGAATGAATCAAAACGCCATCCTCGGACAATTAGCACTCGCCTCATTTAATTGCTAACAAGAATCTTGTTACCCACCGCCCCCATGATTATCTTAGGTCAAACCCCGATCCCCAAAGTATTGCGCGCTTCCAATGGGTGTCAATCCCCCGGGGGCCGGTTCGATATATCGAGCACTTATCCTTTCAAAGGAGGGATGCAAATGGCTAAAGCAGTAGGAATAGATCTAGGCACTACAAACTCTGTGGTGGCAATCTGGGAAGAAGGTAAAGCCACGGTTATTACAAATTCGGAGGGATCGCGCTTGACCCCATCGGTGGTAGCCTACACCGAAGACGGTCAGCGGCTTGTCGGCCAGGTAGCCAGGCGCCAGGCGATACTCAATCCGGCTGCCACTATATATTCTGCAAAGCGGTTCATAGGCCGCAAGTGGGGCGAAGTGGACGAAGAGTCCAAAATGGTCTCCTACAAAGTCGTGAAGGGGCCAAATGAAGCGGTCCGCTTTGAAATTCGAGGCAAGGCCGTTTCGCCCGAAGAAGTCTCCGCCCAGGTACTGCGAAAACTGGTGGACGATGCTTCCAAGTACCTTGGAGAGAAAATAAAGGAGGCGGTCATAACCTGCCCCGCCTATTTCAACGACGCCCAACGCCAGGCGACGAAGAACGCCGGGGAGATTGCCGGCCTGAAGGTCCTTCGGGTAATCAACGAACCGACCGCTGCGGCACTGGCATACGGGCTTGAAAAAAAGAAGAGTGAGACTATCATGGTTTTCGACCTGGGTGGCGGCACCTTCGATGTGTCAATCCTCGACGTCGGAGACGGAGTGGCTGAAGTCCGTTCCACGTCAGGTGATACGCACCTTGGCGGAGACGATTTCGACAAGCGGATCGTAGACTATATCGCGGACGATTTCCGCAAAGAGTACGGGGTAGACCTGCGAAACGACCGGCAGGCGCTTCAGCGGCTCTATGAGGCGGCGGAAAAGGCCAAGATCGAGCTTTCAAGCACCGCCGAGACTCAGATTAATCTGCCCTTTATTACCGCTGACGCGACCGGGCCGAAGCATTTGGTCCAGAAGCTTACGCGCGCAAAATTCGAGGATTTGACGCACGACCTGGTAGAGCGCTGCATGGGACCTGTGCAGCAGGCCCTTTCAGACGCGCGCCTCAGCTCAAAGGACCTCGATGAGCTGATCCTGGTCGGAGGATCGACTCGCATTCCAGCAGTACAGGAACTGGTCAAGAAGCTTACAGGCGGCAAAGAGCCTAACATGAGCGTCAACCCCGATGAAGTGGTGGCCGTTGGCGCCGCAGTGCAGGCAGCGGTGCTGAAGGGCGAGGTCGAAGACGTCGTTCTTCTCGACGTAACCCCGCTTTCGCTTGGCGTGGAAACGCTGGGTGGAGTCATGACCAGGCTGATCGACAGAAACACGACCATACCGGCGAGGCGCGAAGAAATCTTCTCGACCGCCGAAGACAATCAAAGCGCAGTAGATGTCGTGGTGCTCCAGGGAGAGCGCGAGATGGCCAAAGACAACCGGGTGCTTGGAAGATTCCGTCTGGAGGGAATCCGGCCGGGGCCGCGGGGAACACCGCAGGTCAAGGTAACTCTCGACATTGACGCAAACGGAATCCTCAGCGTTAGCGCGCGAGATGAGGAAACCGGAAAAGAACAGGCCATTACGATTTCCGAGTCCACCAACCTTTCGAAACAGGAAGTTGAGAAAATGGTCACGGACGCTCAAGCTAACGCCGCCGAAGACAAACGCCGCCGTGAAACGATCGAGGCGCGTAACATCGCGGACACTCAGGCTTACCAACTCGAGCGCACCCTTCGGGACTTGGGCGGTAAAGTTGCGGTAAACGAAAAAGCCCGGTCCGAAGCTCTGATCGAGGAGACGAGAAAGGCCATTCAGGACGAGAACACGACAAAAGAGCGCTTTCAGCAGCTTGCAAGCGATCTCCAGCAGGCCTCCCAGATGATCGCATCCGCTGCCTACCAACAGACGGGAGCAAGCGCCGGCCATGAGGCCGGAGCTGAACAGGGGAGTGATTACGGAGGGCAATACAGACCACCCCCGCGCGGCGGCGAGGATGCAGTTGACGCCGAGTTCACCGAGCATTGAGCAAGTGTAAAACGAGAAGCGAGAAGCGGGAAGCCAGAGAGTTGCCGGTTTTTGGTTGTCAGTTTCCAGCAACTCGAAACTTAAAACTAAAAACTAAAAACTAAAAACTCATCTGCTCATTGCACTTCAACGCATTTCGAAGGGATATGACAATACCTTATGGCTGTCAAATACAGGGACTACTACGAGATACTGGGAATTAAAAGGGGAATCGGCCAGGACGAAGTGCAGCGGGCATACCGGAAACTTGCGCGCAAATACCATCCGGACGTCAACAAGGCCTCCAACGCGGAAGAAAAATTCAAGGAAATAAATGAGGCCTACGAGGTGCTGAAGGACCCCGAAAAAAGGAAAATGTACGACCAGTTGGGGCCAGACTGGAGATCGGGACAGGAGTTCAGGCCTCCCCCCGGATGGGAGACCCGGTTTGATTTCGGGAGGGGCGGCGGCGCCCAGTCGGAGTTCCAGTGGGGTGGAACCGGTGGGTTCAGCGATTTCTTCGAATCACTGTTTGGCGGCAGTGGTTTCAGACAGGCCCGAGGCGGTACGGCGCCGGGAGGCTTCGGGCAAGGAGCTGTCTGGCGCCAGGCCGGCGCCGACCAGGAGACGGCGATTCGAATCTCGCTTGAGGAAGCCTTTCGAGGGGGAACCAAACCTATTGTCCTCCAGAGCCAGGTGATAAATCCCAAGGGCCAATTGGAGGTTCAGGAAAGACGCTACGACGTAAAAATCCCGGCCGGCATTCTGCCGGGCCAAAGGGTTCGTCTCAGCGGCCAAGGCGCAGAGGGAACAGGCGGCGGCCCCAGGGGCGATCTATATTTGAAAGTGGAAATTGAACCGCACCCGGTTTTTACGCTCAAGGAACGCGAGCTATACATGGAGGCGCCCGTTTCACCCTGGGAAGCCGTTCTTGGTGCTGAAGTGAGGCTGGTAACGCTCTCCGGCAACATAGACTTGAAAATTCCTCCCGGCACACAGAGCGGACAGAAACTGCGGCTGCGCGGCAAGGGAATGCCAAACCCGAAAGGGACGCCCGGCGATCTGTACGTGACAGTGGTTGTCAAGGTCCCGACCCATCCTTCGGATAAGGAGCGGGAACTGTTTGAAGAGTTGCGAAAAAACTCCGATTTTAACCCGAGAGGGTAGCCGAGGCGGGAGCTTGAGATGGCTGAGACAGGTTTTTTCATGCTTCGAGTGAAAACAGATAGTGAGTTTTCCTCCAGATATACTCTTACTGAAGTCGCATATCGGGCAGGACTGCACCCTGAGCTGATCGACAGATTCATCCACCTGGGTCTTATCGAGTTTACCGACCGGACTAATGATGGAGAGTTGCTCTTCGACTCGGAAGTAATCCCTCTTCTACGGCGAATTCTAAGGCTTCGCAACGAACTCGGAGTCAATTATGCAGGGATCGGGGTGATCCTGGAGCTTATGTCCAGGATTGAAGCCCTGGAAGCCAGGATTCGCGAGCAGGAAAACGTAGCTCGGTAGTGCAACGTCAACAAGATAATGACATGTTGCAAGGAATCGTAGCCCCGGCGAAAGCCGGGGTCCAGTGCTTTTAAGTGAGGATTTTTTCTCATGGATATGAACAAATTTACTATCACGTCGCAGGAGGCCTTACAGGCCGCCGAAGCCAAGGCAATCCGCTTCGGCCATATCGAGGTTGACGGAGAGCACCTTCTGCTGGCCATGCTCGAACAGCCCGACGGACTGGCCGCGAGGCTTTTCAAGAAAATGGACATACCGGTGGACAGAATGCGGGAGCGCCTGGAGCAGGAGTTGAGCAGGAAGCCGCGCGTCAGCGGTCCGGGGGTCGAACCAGGCAAAATATATATAACCAACCGCTTGAACAGGCTGCTTACCGATGCGCAGGAGCAGGCCCAAAGACTCAAGGACGAATATGTCTCGGCCGAGCACATCCTGCTCGCTTTCTTGCAGGAGGGGACGAGCAGCCCATCGGGCCAGGTGCTCCAGGAATTCGGCGTCACACGGGATTCGCTTCTAAAGACGCTCACTTCGATCCGCGGAAGCCAGCGGGTAACCAGCGCCACCCCGGAATCGGCCTATGAGGCCCTTCAGAAATACGGACGCGATCTTGTCGAGGAGGCGCGGAGCCAAAAACTCGATCCGGTTATCGGCCGTGATTCTGAAATACGGCGGGTAATCCGGATTCTCAGCCGGAAGACGAAAAACAATCCGGTCCTCATCGGTGAGCCGGGCGTAGGCAAAACGGCCATCGTGGAGGGTCTGGCTCACCGGATCGTCCGGGGAGACGTTCCGGAAGGCCTCAAAGACAAGACCATTTTCTCACTGGATATGGGGTCCCTGGTCGCCGGGGCCAAGTACCGCGGCGAATTCGAAGAGAGGCTCAAAGCGGTCCTTAACGAGATAAAAGAAGCCCAGGGCAGGATTTTGCTCTTTATCGACGAGCTGCACACCATAGTCGGCGCCGGGCGGGCCGAAGGTTCGATAGACGCCGGCAACATGTTAAAACCCATGCTTGCCAGGGGCGAGTTGCATTGCATAGGGGCGACCACGCTCGATGAATACCGCAAGAACATCGAAAAAGACGCTGCCCTGGAGCGGCGTTTTCAACCGGTGGTCGTCGATCAGCCTTCGGTCGAGGACACGATCTCGATCCTGCGCGGCCTCAAAGAGCGTTTCGAGGTGCACCATGGCGTCAAAATCCAGGACAGTGCTCTCGTGGCCGCCTCGGTGCTCTCCAACCGCTACATCACCGACCGCTTTTTGCCCGACAAGGCGATCGACCTCGTTGATGAAGCCTGCGCAATGATCAGAACGGAAATAGACTCGATGCCTTCCGAGCTCGACGAAGTAGAAAGGCGGAGCCGGCAGCTTGAAATCGAAGAAGTGGCCCTGGGCAAAGAACACGACAGGGCCAGCCTGGAAAGGCTTAAGGCGCTGCGAAAGGAGCTGGCAGAGCTTCGAGCGAAGGCCGATTCGATGAAAGCCCAGTGGGAGGGCGAAAAAGAGTCGATCAAAAAAGTCCAGGCGCTTAGAGGGGATATCGAGAAGGTCCGTCACCAAATGGAAGTGTTTGAACGGGAAGTCAACCTCCCGAAAACGGCCGAGCTTAAATACGGAGTGCTCCCGGACCTCGAGAAAAAGCTGCGTGAGGAAGAGGACCGGCTTTCAAACAGGCAGGAGGGATCCCGGCTCCTCCGTGAGATGGTTACCGAGGAGGAAATAGCCGACATTGTGTCGCGCTGGACCGGAATCCCGGTGACCAGGCTCGTCGAAGGAGAGCGGGAAAAGTTGCTCAGGCTCGATGAAGTGCTTCACGAGCGCGTCATCGGGCAGGATGAGGCGGTGCAACTGGTGGCCAACGCGGTCATACGCGCCCGCTCGGGAATAAAGGACCCGAGGCGGCCGATCGGATCGTTCATATTCCTTGGTCCGACGGGCGTCGGGAAAACGGAGCTTGCCAAAACCCTTGCCGAAGCCCTCTTCGATACCGAGGAAAACCTGGTCCGGATCGATATGAGCGAATACCAGGAGCGCCATACCGTTTCCCGCCTGATTGGAGCACCCCCGGGATACGTCGGATACGAAGAAGGAGGTCAATTGACCGAAGCCGTTCGCAGGAAGCCTTATTCCGTCATTCTTTTCGATGAAATAGAAAAGGCCCACCGGGACGTTTTCAACGCTCTGCTCCAGATCCTGGACGACGGACGGCTGACTGACTCGCAGGGCCGAACGGTTGACTTCAAAAACACGGTAATAATTATGACCAGCAATATCGGTTCGGAATACCTGCTGGAGGGTGTGACCAAAGACGGGGAAATCCGTGAAACCGCAAGGACGAGTGTAATGAGCGCCCTGAGACGGCATTTCATGCCTGAGTTTCTGAACCGGGTCGATGAGATCATCCTGTTTAAGCCGCTTACGATAGACGAGATAAAGAAGATAATCGACCTGCTTACCGAAGACCTGAACCGTAGGCTCAAGGCCAGGCGCCTCACTCTCCGCCTGACCGGCGAGGCCCGAGAGTTCATCGCCAAGGCAGGTTATGACCCCGTTTACGGGGCAAGACCTTTGAAGAGGTACATGCAGCGGGAAGTCGAAACCAGAATCGGCCGGGCCATAATAGCCGGGTCAATCCTCGACGGGTCAACTATAACCATCGACGTTAAGGACAACGACCTCGTCGTAACCCATGCCGCCGAAGCCGAGACTGTTGAGGCAGGATAGTGTCTCATCATCCTGTTTGATTGCCTCAATCATTGGCATATCCAAAATAGCGTGACCCCGACGAAAGTCGGGGTCCAGAAGCTCTCGAGAACTGCCTCCTGCCCCGGGTCGGGTCCAGGGTGACCTCATTTCCGGCAAAGGCCTGAATACCCCTATCAGGCTGCCTCGGAAAAGTTAAATAGACTGGCCGTATCCTTGAGTTCTGCGATACCGCTTAGGATCATGCGGGAAAGCCGAACGGCCGGAATGAAAATCACCGGCCGGCGCACCTTATTTTCTGTGAGCGCGAGCTTGCAAATACTGCGGTTTGCTCCTTGTGCAGAATGGCTCTGCCGCTTCATATTTCTCTCCCCAGCCTCGAGAAATGGGGCGCCAAAATCTTCGCTGTTTTCGAATCATTTGTTTACCGAATGCCGCAAACTGAACTCTTTCCAAATTGGCAAGCTGTAAACATAATCCATTGATGATCCCACACGCGATGTGATACTCTGAAACCCCATCGAAAAGCGATTTCTTATCGGCTATCAGCATCCAGGATGCTCGAGGCTCAACTTGTAATTGCCGAGAGGCAGTTTCTTGACGGTGTATTCGCCAGCAGGGCCGGTGTCTTTTGCAGTCTGAAAGAACTCCAGGCCCATAGCCGATTGAAATCTCAAGCTCACCACAGCGATTCAAAGGGGGAGGGCAGTCTACTCATGAGTGCTGACGCATCAAAGATCGATCCAAAGGATTTCAGTGACATTAATCCTGGCCACCGGCTTCTCATGGGACCGGGGCCAAGCGACGTCCCCGCAAAGGTGCTGCAGGCGATGGCCGCACCCTGCATCGGACACCTGGACCCCTATTTTCTGGAAACCATGAACGAGAATCAGCGGCTGCTGCGCCATCTCTTTCAGACGCAAAACGACCTTACCATTGCGGTTTCGGCCACCGGCAGCGGCGGCATGGAAGCCTGCTTTGTCAACCTGGTGGAGCCTGGCGACGAGGTTGTAGTCGCCGTGAACGGCGTTTTCGGTACCCGCATGTGCGACATCGTCAATCGCATCGGCGGCAAATTGGTCAAGGCCGATGGCGAATGGGGCCGGGCCGTCAACCCGGAGGTGGTAGCCAAGGCTGTGAATGGATGCAAGCCCAAAGTTGTAGCCGTGGTGCACGCAGAGACGTCGACCGGCGCTTGCACGCCGCTGGAAGACATCTCGAAGATCGCACACGATGCCGGGGCGCTATTCCTGGTGGATTGTGTCACCTCCCTTGCCGGCATGGATGTACCTGTCGACCGGATGAACATCGATGCGGCTTACAGTGGTACCCAGAAGTGCATCTCCTGCCCGCCGGGGCTTTCTCCGGTCACCTTCAGCGCCGACGCTGTCAAGGCCCTCGAGCAGCGCAAGTATCCCGTGGTTAGCTGGTATCTCGATTTCAGCATGATACGCGACTACTGGGGCAACCAGCGCAAGTATCACCACACCGCGCCGGTCAACATGGTCTACGCTATTCGCGAGGCACTGCGAATCATCGCCGAGGAAGGGCTCGAGGCGCGCTTTGCGCGGCATTGGCTGAACCACCGCGCCCTGGTAGCCGGGGTCGAAGCGATGGGGCTTTTGATGCTTGTACCTGAGAAGGAGCGGCTCCCGATGCTGAACGCCATCCGGATCCCGGACGGTGTAGACGATCTTAAGGTGCGCAAGGTGCTACTGAGCGACTTTGCCATCGAGATCGGCGGAGGCTTGGGCCAGTTTGCCGGCAAGGTCTGGCGCGTCGGGCTGATGGGCCATTCCTGCCGCCGCAGGAACGTGTTCCTATTCCTGGCCGCGCTGGAAGCCGTGCTGAAAGCCGAGGGCTTCAAAACCCGGCCGGGTGCCATCGAGGCGGCAACGGCGGTTTATGCGTCGGCATGATACGGTGCTAGAAAGCGACGCGGGGGTTTCCTTGTACCTCACCGTTATGGAGAGGGCCGGTTACCTTAGTAACATATTAGTATCTTGATGTTATGCACCTCGGTCTCTACGGGGTCTGTACATTTGCAAGCATGTGAAAAAACGGGATGTCACAGTCCTTGTTACCTGAGACATCCCGCGCTAATAGGTTACCCGCCGATCTTAGATCGCTACACTTTCGCCAGGGCAGCCAAAACGGTATCGGGGTTAAGCGGAAGACGCCTTATCCTGACGCCCGTCGCCTTGAAAAAGGCATTGGCCACGGCAGGCGCTGTTGCAGGAACACCCAATTCCGCGATCCCGCCCATCTTCTCCGTGCTCTTGACCACGTGAACCTCTATCTCCGGCACCTCACTCATCCGGATGACGTCGTAGTCATCAAAGTTGGCTGATTTTACACCGCCGTCGACAAATTGAACCTGCTCTTTCAGCGTCGTGCTGAGGCCAAGAATGACGCCGCCTTGAATTTGTTCTACAAGAGGGCCCGGATTAACCGTGGGTCCGCAGTCGACGGCAAAAACGATCCGATGGACCTTGATCCTGCCGTCCTTTTTATCAACCGATATCTCGGCTACCTGGGCAGTGTAGGAACCCATACAGGCATGCTGGGCAATGCCGCGAGCCTCACCTTTCGCAATGGGTTTGCCCCATCCTGCCTTTTCAGCCGCCGTCTCCAACACCCGGCGAGCCCGCATATTGTCCTTCAGGCTCTGCAAACGAAACTCCAACGGGTCCTTCCCCGCCGCATGAGCCAATTCATCCATAAAAGATTCAATGACGAAGGCATTAGTGGCATTCTGGACCGATCGAAAGGGAGCAACGGGCATGGGCAGAGTAGAAAGAAGAAGCTCTATGTCGAGATTCGGTATTTCGTACTGTATCCTGTTATTCCACATCGGAGAGGTTGGAGCATCGGCCAGACCCCAGAGGCAATAGAAATCAATGCCGTTGACCACGTGCTGGGGCCGGATAAACTTCAAAAGGGAGGGACTGACCAGCTTATGGGACCATGCTGTCAACTGGCCCTGAGCGTCTAGCGCGGCCTCGATCCGATGGGATGCCGGAGCCCGAAAGGCATCGTGCTTGATGTCATCCTCCCGCGTCCACATCACCTTGACAGGCTTTCCAAGCTCCTTTGAACAATGGACCGCTTCAGCCACATAGTCCGTCCATGATCGCCGGCCCAAACCACAACCCAGGAAGGTGGTATTCACCTGGACCTTCTCACCGGGAAGCCCCGATATTTTTGAGGCAACGGCTGCCGCGCCTGTCTGCATCTGAGTGGGCGCCCACACCTCGCAGCGCTCGGCGGTCACCCAAGCCGTGCAATTCATCGGCTCCATGGTCATATGGGCAATACATGGGACATAATAAATTGCTTCGACCTTCCTGGCGGCCTCGCCGATTACTTTCTTCGCATCGCCGGTCTTCACTACCGAAGCCCCCGGTTTGTCAAGGTCCTCCATAAGGGATTTTTCCACATAAGCGGAATCCATCTCGGGAAGTGTGCCTTTGTCCCACTTGACTCCCAGGGCATTTCTTCCTTTTAGCGCCGCGTCGAAGGATTCCGCGCAAACAGCAATGCCCATAGGTATTGAAACAACTTTTTTAACCCCTTTGACCTGTTCTGCCGCTTTCTCATCATAGGAAACAGGTTTTGCTCCATAAGCCGGCGGCCGCGCGATGACCGCGTAATGTAAATCCTTGAGCGTCACGTCCGAGCCATAGACAGCCTTGCCGCTCACCTTTACAGGGACATCGACCCGGGGCATGGGTTTACCGATGTATCTGAATTCACTTTCATTTTTTAGCGGAGCTTCCTGCGGAACCTGAAGCTTGGCCGCTTCCTGACACAGCTTGCCATACGTAAGGGTGCGGCCGCTCTTCTTGTGCTTTACCGTACCCATCGAGACCTGACATTCTGTTTCGGGGACTTTCCAGGTTGCAGCAGCAGCCGTCAGCAGCATGGCTCGGCCGGCCGCGCCTGCTTTTCGCAAGGGTTCGTAAAACCCCCTCACGCTGGCGCTCCCCACTGTAATCTGGGCCCCATAGAGAGGACTCTTGAACGCATCGCCGGCCGGTCCCTGGTGGACCTCAACCTGCTTCCAGTCTGCCTCGAGCTCATCCGCAACGATCATGGCATGGGCGGTCAAGACCCCCTGTCCCATCTCGGAATTACCTGTGAAAATGGTGACCTTGTTATCTGGAGTAATAGTGAACCAGGCATTGGGGCTGAACCCTGCCATATCCTTTTTGTCCGAGGCATTGACAAGCCTGAATCCGAAAGGACCATGAGAAACCGCGAGGGTCAGGCCGACAATCGATCCCTTCAAAAAATCACGTCGCGAAACGGTGTTTTTCATTTCCTGGCCTCCTTCTTCATGGACTGGATGGCCGTTCTAATGCCCTTCTTCATATTGGGATAGGTCCCACAGCGGCAAATGACGTCATCCATTTCGCTTATGATTTGATCTGCGCTGGGTGTCGGCTTCTGTGATAAATGAGCAGCAACCTTCATGATTACCCCGGACTGGCAATAACCGCACTGGGGAACTTGTTCTTTGATCCAGGCCTGCTTAACCGGGTGATTTGCGGGAAGCCCTTCGATGGTCGTGATCTTCTTTCCTTTCACGTCTTCGATGGAAACGGTGCACGATCTCACGGCCTCGCCATCGACGTGGACCGTGCAGGAACCGCATTCCCCTATACCGCAGCCGTACTTGGTTCCCTTTAGATCCAGGGCATCCCTGAGCGCCCAAAGCAACACCGTATCACCGGGCACGTCCAGTTTATGAACCTTACCGTTCACACTGAGAGAGATCATAGGCCGCTCCTTTTCAATGAATGATGAGTTTTTTGAAAAGCCGTTGCGCTGAATCTTCGTTTCTCTTTCCGGTTATAGTGGATGCTATGAAACACGCTCAAACAGCGGAAGCGAGATTCCCAGTGATTCACCGAGGGCCGCCAATTCCTCTATCGTGGCCGGAGCCAGAGGAATGCCGTTTTTGAGCCGCTCGGTCTCGGTTCTCAATTCCGGTTCCCCGGGAATCAGGATTTCCTCGCAATTCCTGGCCTTGGCGCTTTCTTTCAGTTGCCTGATGTAGCGGTCCATCTCTCTTTTGAATTCGTCCCTTCCGATGAAGCAATCCGGATCGAGGGCCAGGAAGGAATGACATGTACCCTGAACACCGGTTTCATCCTCTTCATAAAGACTCTTGATCCGGGAGGTCCATTTGCCGCCGGTGAGCACAGCGGTAAGCATTTCATGAATGAGGACCATGCCGTAGCCCTTATGGCCCCCGACCGGCATCAGGGAGCCTCCTCCTTCGTAGCCCTCAAAGGGGTCCTCGGTGGGCAAACCTTCTTTGTCAACAGCCCAGCCAAGGGGAATTTTCTCCCCTTTCTTGCGCGCCAGGATGAGTTTCCCGGAAGACACGACTCCCAGTGAAAAATCCAGGACTACCGGAGGATATTTGTCCGCAGGAATTGCATATGCCATGGGGTTATTGCCAATGATTCTTTGTCTGCCTCCCCATGGGAACATCATGGGAGCGGAATTGGAAACAACGTACCCGATATAATCTTTATCCAGGGCCATCATGGGGAAAAGGCCTGTGACACCGAAATGGCCGCTGTCTTTCACCGAAACCCAACCAATGCCATGTTGCTCAGCCTTGCTAATGGCCTTTTCCATTGCCCTGTAAGCGACAATATGGCCCATCGACCCGTGGGCCTCCAGAAATGCCGTCGGGCCTTTATCTTTGACGGTTGTCAGTTGGCACTCTTTGCGCGCATATCCTTTTTGCAGCCGTCTGATATAAATAGGGAGGCGCGTGACCCCATGGGTTTCGACACCCCTCAAGTCTGACCTTGCCAGGAGGCCGGCAACGATCTCCGCCTCGGCAGCGGGAACCCCTGCCTTCATGTAGGCCTGACAGCAGAAGGCCTTGAGGTCGTCGAAAGAAACCCGGGGATTCGCATTCGCGTGCATAAGATGTCCCTTCAAATCAACTATCATGGTCGTTCTCCTTCCGTCGCGTCCGCCGTGGTAACCTTGACTGTGACGGCTTCCTTGGAGACCTCCGGCGATCGAGCTGTTGCCGATATCTCCTCCTTATCTTCAATTCCCTGGAATCGAGAGACGAGCAGTGTGGAGGCTATGATATACTGGATCTTGCCGTAAACGATAGAAGGCAAGGCTGTGAGTGGATCGAAGTGCCTCAGGCCGATGATCATGGCCATGGCCGCGTTTCCTACACCCACCTCGAAACAGGTGGCCTTGCGCTGTGCATAACTGAAACCGAAAAACCCGGGAACGAAATATCCCAGCGAAAGTCCCGCCACCGCTTGCACCAGGCATATGGCAACGAGGTAAGGGAGTATGGAGATTTGTTGAATCAATGTGTTCGTTCCCTTGGACATGGTGCCCATCAGTATAAAAACGAGGCATATGATCGCGAGCGGACCGAAGGCGGGATTCATCCTGCTTGTAAACTTCGGGAAAACGGACCCCAGAACCGTGCCCGCGACGACAGGGGCAACCACCATGCGCAGGAGGTCTTGAATGATCGCGGTCGCATTGAGGCTGGCAATCCCTCCAGCCAGCCACAAAATCAGAAAGGGTTGAATGAAAGGCGCCAGCATGGTGTTGACCGCAGTGGCCGAAACGGACAGGGCCAGATCGCCCTTGCTGATCAAGGTAAATGCGTTTGAGCCGCCTCCGGTCGGTGTAGTGCCAAGGACGATAATTCCGACGGCCAGAGCCCTTCCCGTAACACCTGGAAATAATTGAATCAGCACCAGAGAAAGCAGGAAAGCAACCAGGGGCGTGCAGGTCCATTTCAGTAATACTGCGACCCCCACCGCTCTCGGCCTTTGGATAATTCGAATCCAGTTCTGAAGATTAATGGCCAGGCCCATGGTAAACATGATTGCCATGAGGAGATATGGTCCAAGAGCGGGAACTACGCTCTTCTCGACAGTAGGATGGAACAGATAACCGAAGACAATTCCCAGAGTGAGAAAAAGCGAGGACTCGGAGGAGACGAAATTACCTGTCCTCATGCGGAAAGAAAGCGTCGCTGTAGGCGCTGTCCTTCCAACATAAGCGAAATAACGCAGGAATAAACCGATTGTCCAGAGCACTATCAGGGACGCGCTCACTATCGGCATGACGCTCATTGGCATGCCGACGAAATTTGAGGCCGCAAACGGAATGATTAAACCTAGCGTAAAGCAAGCGCTGGACATGTATTTGAGTGTCTTGGCTTCCATGGCCGGCACTCCTCTTCATGCGTTGCTTTCGTCACGTTCGGGGTTCTGATGGAGGACGGGTTAGAGTTCTTACTCGATTCCCGCCAGCCGCTTGGCACACTGCTTTTTGTAATCGGTGTCCGATTCTCTGAACAGGGTGAGGCGGTGAGCCGCGGGTGAACCTCCCCCGTGAATATCGGAGATAGTGTCTGCGCTTTCCATCGCCATTTTCTCTACCAGCCTCAACATCTTGATCCTGTTTTCCACAGGAACCCCTACGGCCCCTTTCAGGTATTTCTTGAGCAACCGGCCGATCTGCGGGCTATCAAAATCTCGCTCGGACGGCAAATCGGCAACAAACCCGCCACTCACATCGATGAGGAGGCGCATCACCTCGCTCATTTCCCTCCCTTCATGGATCTTCGACGCGTTGGCCAGGATCGGGTCTATGAAGAACGTCCCCGACGGCTCCTTCCTGCCCTCGTACGAAGCGGCCAGGCTACAGCCATAGAGCGTTTCGGCAGTATGGATCATTTCGATTATTTTCTCTTTATGATGTGTGGCCTTTGCTGTTCCGTTGTACTCCATCATAAGCAGGGCGGCCCCGGTCATAGCGTCTATCTTGCCTGATTTACAGCCGCCATGGGATTGACGGTGAAACGCGGAGAACCGGCTCACCATTTCTCCTGCGAATTCGACCTCCCTGCACATGAACACCCGCTCCCAGGGCACGAACACCTCGTCAAAGATGAGCGTTGGACAGTACTTGCTGTACCGAACATTGCCGCAATCAAACCCCTCGATTTCACGAGTATCCAGGGAATTCCTTCCGACAACGTGAATAAGTCCCTTCGTATCGGACGGAACAGCAAAAGCCAGCGCGTAATCCTCGCCCCCTTTCTGTATGGCCCGGGTGGGAAGCACAATTATCTCGTGGGCGCTCAAGGAGCCTGTCTGATGAACCTTGGCCCCTCTTACGATGATCCCCTCTTTTGTTTGGTCTACCAGTCGAAGGTACATGTCCTTATCGTCCTGCTCATTAGGACTCAGGCTCCGGTCCCCCTTCGCATCCGTAACGCATGCATTCCCGGTAAGGTCGTTTACCTGCATATATCTCAGGAATTCTGTAAAACGATCGTAATAATGGGTCGCATATTTCCGGTCGATATCGTAAGTAACGATCGAGAGTGTGCAGAGGCAATCGAGGCCGGTACACCTCTGGTGACACGTCCCTACGTAGCCTCCGAGCAGCCGATTGATCTTGACTCTTTTCACCAGGTCTTCGATGGAGTGAGGCGTCAGAGTAAATCTGTTGATCCGATCTCCTGTGAGCGGTGAAATCGCCGAGAAAAGTTCCTGATATTTTTGCTCATTGGCCAATTCATACGTAGCGCCTGTCGCATTGATGCCTGCGCGTATCCGGGGGTTGTTCACGGGGTCTTCTATCTTCTCTCCGAACATGTAAACCGTAGGCTTCAACTTCCTCACGCTTTCCAGGTATTGTTCAAGGGTCTTCAACGCATGCCTCCTTCAGGATTGGACCCTCACCTCGAGACCTCTTCGAAACGCTGCGATGTTCAACATCTTGGCTTTCGGAGGCACAGTGGCTTCAATCGCCCTTTCCATGGAATTTACCGAGACAACTGGACTGTTTTTTATCAACGCTCCCAAAACTATGAGATTAGCCACAATCGGATCGCCCATTTCCTTTTCGGCGATACTCGTCGCGGGAACCTGAACGATTTTGTAGTCGCCCGTCGCCGGGCCTTTCGTCCTATCCGAATCAACGATCACCAGGCCTCCGGACTTTACCAGGTCAATGTCGCGGAAGAGCGCCTCCTCAGCTAAAGCCACCAGGATATCCGCCCTTCTGACCTGAGGATCGGAGATCGATTCATTTGAAATGATCACCTCGGTCCTGGCTGCCCCGCCCCGCAGCTCGGAACTGTAGGACTGAGTCTGGACAGCTTTCTTTTCTTCAAAGACCGCAGCGGCTGTTCCAAGCAGTATCCCCGAGAGAACCACACCTTGTCCTCCTAAGCCGCCTACGATAATTTCGGTACGGTTCATCACGGTCTCCCAACGGCTCTGGCCCTGATCTTTTCTATTTCTTCGACCATCTCAGGCTTTTCGATATCCACCAACTCCCCTACAACGATCCTGTCTTTCAAGTGCTCTTCGTTCAGCCCGGCTGTTTTTTCGACTCGAATGGACCTCTTCCGATAATCCTCCATCATTTGAACAGATCCGTTCATGCCGGATTTACGACCGAATTGCACCGGGCACTGGGAATAGGCCTCAATGAAAGAAAAGCCTTTCTTCTGGATTGCCTTCTTGATCGACCTGGTCATCTCTCTGGGATGTATGGTAGTCCAACGGGCTACAAAGGAAGCGCCCGCAGCGGCGACGAGGCGTGAAATATCAAAAGAGTTTTCAAAGCTCCCATATGGCGTTGAGGTGGTCTTCACTCCTGTCGGTGTCGTGGGGCCGGCCTGGCCTCCGGTCATACCGTATATCCTGTTGTTGACGCAGATTACGGTTATATCCACGTTGCGCCTTGCGTTGTGAATAAGATGATTTCCCCCGATGGCTACAAGGTCGCCGTCTCCGCTCACGACCATGACTTTCTTTTCAGGAAGGCCCATCTTGATGCCCAGCGCATAGGCAATAGGCCGGCCGTGAATGGAGTGAAGCACATCTGCGTTAAAGAATGGGCTCGGTATCCAAGCAGCGCAGCCGATCCCCGAAACAAAAACGAAGTCGTCGATGTCCATTGTGAGTTCGTCTATAGCCCGCAGGATACTCTGTGTCACGATGCCGTTACCGCAGCCCGGGCAGTTGGTGGTGGACGTGATTGAAGGTCGGACAAACCTGCGAAGGGGATGGACAATTTCCTTCACTGAATGACCTCCTTAATCTTTCGAACGATCTCTTCAGGGTCGTGAATCTGCCCAATCAGCCCGGGAGCAAGGAAAGACACATCGGTAAATCGAGCCGCAGCGGCTTTGACATACGGATACATTTGACCGAGATTGTTTTCAAGGACTATTACATGCTTTGCCTCCCGGGCCATTTTCTCGATTTCATGCTCCGGGAACGGCCATACGGTGGCCATCCGCAAGGTCCCGGCGGGGAAGCCGGCTTGCCTCGCATCGTTAGCTGCCGCAGCCGCAGCTCGAGCCACGGGGCCATAGGAAACGAGGACGACATCTCCTTTCGCGTAATTGCCATCCACAATCGTAATGTCTTCTTTGTGTTTGAGAATCTTGTTACTCAGCCTCCTGACGAACAGGTCGAGCGAGGACACGTCTATGAGGTTTCGTTTTCCGGCCTCGTCGTGACAGGAACTGGTCACGTGAGCCTTAAAACCCCTGCCGAAGATGGGCATTGGGGCAATGTCCTCATCAAGAAAACCTTTGATCTTCTGCGGGTCTGTGCCTTGTGACGGAATCTTTCGGTAAACACTTTCAATCGTTCCAGCCTCCGGTATCGTAACTTCTTCACGCATGTGGCCGACAAAGGCATCGGAAAGAATAAAAACCGGGGTCCGGTATTTTTCGGCATAATTAAAGGCTGTAATCGTGTAATCAAACATCTCCTGAGGCGAAGAAGGACAAAGAGCGATGATCTCGTAGTCGCCGTGGGAACCGTGCTTCGCCTGCACCATGTCCCCCTGCACTCCCACAGTGGGCATGCCCGTAGTAGGGGCCCCTCGCTGAACGTTCACGATGACGCATGGGGTCTCCACCCCAACGGCAAAGCCGATATTCTCGGACATGAGGCTGATACCGGGTCCTGAAGTGGCCGTCATCACTTTCTTACCCGTCCAGGAAGCCCCGATAATAGCCGCAATCGAGCTTATCTCGTCCTCCATTTGAAGAAAGACGCCGCCAACTTGAGGAAGTCTTGCGGCTAACCGATTCGCGATCTCGGTGGCGGGCGTTATGGGGTATCCGGCTGCAAATTCGCAGCCTGCGGCCAGTGCGCCTTCCGCACAGGCTTCATTGCCCATCATAAAATACCGCCCCGCTCGAACTCTTTCCGAAGTCATCACTTCACACGTCTTTTCCGCGTCTTGCCGGCAACAGCGACGGCCATGTCCGGGCAGAAGATCATGCAATTCTCGCATGAGGTGCATGATTGCTGCTCAGCTATGTCGGGAGGCCGATAGCCTTTATGGTTCAGCGTGATCGCCGGTTTGAATAGCTTTTTGGGGCAAACATGGAGGCATATACCGCATTCCTCGATGCCCTTACACAACTCCTGAAATATCCTCACCTTCCCCTCATGATTTTGCACTGGAATACCCATTTCCCGTCTGCTCTTGCTCAGTAGTGCGCTGCCTTTAAGAACATGGCTTTGGCGCCTCAGGGTGTTTTCTCCCTCTACCTTCCCTGTCCTGCAGGGAGCAAGGATTTTCAGGTCTTCCTCCCCACAACGGACGGTGATCTTGCATCAAAGCCTAATATTTTGGTCAGTGTGGGACCGCTTCTTGACGGTTCCTTTCCGGGCGATGCCTTTTAGTTGAGCCATGTAGCTGTTCTTGGAAAAAAGCAGATGATCGATCACCAGTTTCTCGAAAGCCTCGGCATCCCGGCGTTCAAGAGCAGCGATCATGGCCCTGTGCTCAACGATGGACTGCTCTATTCGATCCGGCAAAGACCAGGCGTTAAATTTCACCATGTGGACTTTCGTGCCAAGGTAATCGATCATCTCATTGAGATAGCTGTTTCCGGAGGCATGGAACAGCGCCCGATGAAACTCATTGTCCTTTTCGATCATCTGGTCTGTTCTCTGGGACAGGTGCTTTTCCAATTCCTTACAGAGCCTTTTCACCCGTTGGATCTCTATGCGTGTGGTGTTCTCGATCACAAGGCGGGCGGCGATCACCTCAAGTTTTTGGCGCAGGAAATAAATTTCTTCCACCTCCTCTGCCGTAAGGTCCACTACTATGGCCCCGCGGTAAGGAGTGGTCCTCACCAAGCCTTTTCCCTCCAACATTTTCAGGACTTCCCTGATGATCGTGCGACTGACATCGAAGTGCGCCAGCAAGTCTCGTTCAACCAGGCGTTCCCGAGGCTTAAAATAGCCTGAGAGGATTGCATTTTCCAATTGTCGAAGCACAAGCGCCGAACTTACGCTTGTCGTAGAGACCTCAGCCCTGTCAGTATCTGCGCCCATTCCTTATCAATTGCCCTCCGTCCGGCAAAAAATTGTCGGAAAATCTATGCATTTTGGTATGTGAAATGGTATACCATCTGGAAAACCCCGTCAAACATTTTATTTGTAGCTTCCAAGAATACTCCGACCCGCCTGGGAAGCGCAAGATAGCCCTCGCAGACTACTTAATGGCGGCAAGATCCGCTTTCGGTTGTAGATAGTTATATAACACGATCGGCCAAAGGGTCGAAGACGATGCGTGCCAGCGCTTCTCAACTGTTTTAACTTGATCGCCAACTACTTTATCCTATAATTTCATAAAGTTAGCAAACTACAGGAAGGCATCGTTAACTCACTGCGCCGCAAGCTTTTCCACGATGGCGGATTCCTGCTCCGACCGATACGAACCACTCCCGAAACAGCACACCCAAATCCAGATACGATTTGCAAAATTTGCGTATTTCAGAACTTCGTTTTTTCAAGGATAGGAGAGATGTTTGACATCTAAAAGTGACCGGTCTCTATCCTCGGAGAATCCGAGGAGCTGCTTCTGTCCTCTCGGATTCTGTCCATTCTCCGTATCGATCCTACGCATAGAAGGCCGGCAATCCACGGACCTCCAGAAATGGGACCAAAACGCTTCAGGCTCCTTCCAAGAAATGCTTCTCATTTCCACAATGCATGTTATAGAAGACTAACTTCAGGATATTCTCAGGGTTGTTGGACACAAACGTTTCACTCGATAGAAAGTAACGGTAGCTTTGAAACAGGTTGGTCATGGAGAGAGCCGGTACCAGGGACGTGATCGATGGCTCTTTTTGTTCAAGGTGGGGAATCTCATGATATGGGATCGAACAAGCCGTCCGGTATGGCTCCGCTGCACAGTGGGCCTTCTTGCCGCTGTAATCGCCGCTGCTATTCGGTTGCAGTTCCTGGAAGTCCTTGAGCTCCGCGCCGCCTTCGTGACCTTTTACCCCGCTGTGGCGCTTGCTGCGTTATACGGAGGATTTGTCTCAGGGCTTCTGGCCGCAGTCGTCTCAGCCGCTTTTGCCAGCTATTTCTGGCTGGAGCCGGTTGGCCAATTCGCCATTTCAAATTCCGCCGACCTGATAAGCTTGGGCATTTTTGTCGCCGGCAGCGCTATGATCTCATATCTGGCCGAAGCGATATATCGCGCCCAGACAAGGGCGCACAAAGCGGAGGAACAGTCCAAACTTGCTGCCGAGCGTGAAAAGGCGGCTGTCGACCTCCAGCAAAGTGAGAGCAAGTACCGCGAACTCGTGCAGAACGCCAATAGTGCCATCATCCGTTGGAAGCGCGACGGGACCTTAACCTTTTTTAACGAATACGCTCAGAAGTTTTTCGGCTACGGTGCGGAAGAGGTTACCGATAAGAGCGTGAAAATTCTCATGCCTGAAGAGGAGTCCACCGGGGGCGATCTGACTGGGCTGATTCAGAATATTGTTAACCACCCGGAAAGGTACGCAAGCAATATAAATGAGAACGTTCTTCGAGATGGCAGTCGGGTCTGGATGACCTGGACCAACAAGCCGGTATTCGACCAAGATGGGCAGGTGGTGGAGATACTTGCCATCGGAAGCGATATCAGCGAGTGCAAACGGGCAGAGCAGGCTCTCTTGGAATCAGAAAAGCAGTTGGGAATCCTGGCTTCTGAACTGCTTAACGCTCAGGAGGCCGAACGGCAGAGAATATCTGTCGGATTGCACGATGAACTGGGGCAGGCCCTTATGCACTTGAAATTCAAGGTTGGCTCCTTCATTAAGAAATATCAGAATACCTCTTTTCCCTCGACCGATGCTGGTGACGGGTTGCTTTCTTGTGTGGATGAAATAATCGAGTACGTGCGCAGGCTCTCACGGGAATTGAGCCCTTCGGTCCTGGAGGAGATCGGTCTTACTTCCTCCATCCACTACTTGGTCGAGGAGTTTTGTGGTCATTATAATTTGGATTGCAATTCAATCGAGGTGGATCAACTTGATCAAGTTTTTCCTTTTGAGACGCAACTAAATATTTTTCGAATCTTCCAGGAATGCCTTACTAATGTAGCAAGGCACGCCCAAGCTGCCAGGGTGTCTGTAGACGCTAAAAACCGGGGCGATCACGTTTTGTTCATTGTGAAAGATGATGGAAAGGGCTTCGATGTCAAAAATGTAGCTTCCCTCAACGGTCCTCAAAGGAGCATTGGGATTTCCGCAATGCAACAGCGGGTGCGAATGCTGGGAGGGTCCTTTGAAGTCCAAAGCGCGCAAGGAACGGGAACGCGTGTGTCTTTCAGCATTCCTCTCGTCAAAGGAGCCTAGACAATGCAGCCATATAGAGTTCTCATCGCTGACGACCATGTCCTGATTCGGGAAATGATTAGAAATACTCTCGAGAAACTGCCTTCAATCCAAGTGGTAGGAGAGGTGGCCGATGGACATAAGCTACTCGAGCACTTGCCGGAATCAACTCCCGATATGATCTTGCTCGATATCACCATGCCAGGTATGCATGGTTTGGAGGCGCTCCAAACAGTGAAAAGCCGATTTCCCCAGATAAAAATATTGATTCTGACCATGCACAAATCCAGACAACACATCGCCCGGGCATTCGAGTACGGGGCTGACGGTTACATTTTGAAGGAAAACGCGCTAGCAGATCTCGTTTTTGCAATCGAAAAGATTAGACAGGGAGAAAGTTACGTCTCCAGTCTGGTTTTGACCCAGATCACGGAGATTTTTCGCCAGAAGCTGCCACAGGACAAGAGTGGATTATCAGAACCGTTGACTGCCAGGGAAAAGGAGATTTTACAACTCGTTTTGGAAGGAAAATCGTCAAAAGAAATTGCCGAACTTTTGGGTGTCAGCATTATTACGGTATACAACCATCGAACCAACATCAAGAATAAATTGGGAATCAGAAAAAATATCGACTTATTTAAATATGGTGTTAGACATGGATATATTCAATCCTATGATTAAAGTAATCAACGGCCTTCTATTTATGAAACGATAATCATGATCGTCACCATCCCTCAACTTTTGGGTAGATCTTACCCGCGAATAGCAAAAACTACCAGAGGCTTTTAATTTTCAACCGGCTCCAAATACATACTTTCACGTATTTCCAAAAGACAGCTGCTAAAATATCTTTCCTGTGGCCTGAATCCATAACGACACGGCACGCGACGCTATAACAGGCATCATTGAGTCTATGCGCTGAAATGAGTTTTTTCTCGGGGTGTGGGTGAAGAGCCCTCAAATCCATAGGTGAGAATGGATTCCCATGCCCTTTTTTGACCGCTTATTGAAAAGAGTCTTTTTTTGTTCGGGCAACCCTTTGCACAAACTCAATCAGCAGGGATCACCAGCAGGAGCCAGTTCGACGTATCGAACCCGCCCCAGCGGCATTGTCGCGGGTTCATTCGGTGAGGGCTTTATGCCCTCCTGATCGACAACTCGCAAAATCCTGTAATGTTTTTCGACGGGCCAAGTTGATCATTAGCACCTGACTTGAACGCAACTCCATATGAAATCGCGATATGAAGGAGAAATATTACTATACATCTCTGGCCACGAATTATGCAGGTTGACATGAAAAAGTGCAGTTTCATCTCAATTTGGGTCCTTCTCATTACGGCGGCCTTATTCCCTTCTTCTGCTGCGGCAGGCCTGGTAAGCGGTCCAGACTGGGTCATCGCGGGGGTCGGGGATTTCAATGGAGACGGATGCCGGGATATTCTGTGGAGTAATCAGGCAACCGGGGCTCTGGCGGTCTGGTACATGCACGGAAATACCCTGGCTGCTGAACAGAAGTTTGACTCAGCGCCCGATTCCACATGGGATGTCGTTGGGGTGGGAGATTTCAATGGAGACGGAAGCCCTGAAGTTCTGCTGAGGAACAAGTCAACTGTTGACCTACGGATATGGTACCTGAACGGGTCGGCCGAGATGAGTCAAGACACGGTCGCAGGGTTGGGCAGCGAGTGGAACCTTGTGGGAGTGGGAGATTTCAACGGGGATGGAAGCCCGGACATTCTCTGGAGAAATCCGGAGACCGGAAAGACCGTCGTCTGGTATATGAAAGGGATGCTCCTTTTAGGTGCGGAGACTATGGAAACTCTCCCCCCTCCCTGGAATATTATTGCAATTGGTGATTTCGACGGCGATGGGTCTTCTGACATCCTTTGGAAAAATGCCACAACCGGAGACGTTGTGGTCTGGTACATGCACGGCCTGACCCATCTGGACCCGGGCGCCGTCATAGTCAGCGCGCCTCCCCTGGACATAGTTGGAATCTGTAATCTTGACGGCGATTTAGGTCCCGATATCAGCCGGAGGCATATCGCAACCTTGTCCTACTCTCGTAGACATTTCACAGCGTGCCTTCTTGTCAGTATAGTTAATTCCAGTCTGCGTATTCGAGCCCCGCCCAGACTTTCTCTTTATTTCCCGACAGGAGTTCACTCATTATGCTGATTTTACTTCCTACTCTCCAAACCGCAGGCAGAAGCTTCGTAGATTCTCTCCTGACAGCATTCAAAAAGCATCTGCTCACCCATTATTCGACCTATCCTGTTTTCTCATCCCTAATTAACCGAGAAATCTCTAATGATAATCTCGGGACCCGGATCGATACCTATGGCGCGGCATCCGGCCAGGACAAGACTTCTGCCGTGACGCACGCCGATTTCTGTGAGCGTGATGCCGTTTTGCCACTCCCAGGGCCCACCAATCTTGCCTTTATCGAAGGAATACCTGGAGTACGCCGAAAACGTACTCTACCGAAGGTGTCTGCGCCGGCTCCTGTGCCTCAGCCGGCTGTCCGCGGGCGTATGCCCCGGCGGCTGCTGGTCCACGCCGGACTCCATAAAACCGGCACGACTGCACTTCAGGCCTTCCTGACGTCTACTGCCGGCGTTCTCCGTCAGCACGGAGTTCTGTACCCGTGCTCAGGGGTGAACAAGCGGTTTGGTATGGGGCAACATAACATTGCCTGGCAAATCACTCGAGACCGGCGATTCGTATTCTCATCCGGAACTATAGATGACCTGGCGAATGAGGTTGCGCAGTTCGATGGCGATGTTATCCTGTCCAGCGAGGACTTTGAGTCTATCATTGACGAACCAGGGCGCCTCGCTCCTCTGTGGCGTCATCCCGCTCTCCGAGAACGTGAATTTACTGTCCTAATTTACGTCCGCAATCAGAGTTCTTATTTGGAGTCCCTGTTCTTGGCGCTGCTTAATCATGGCGTGGGAGAGGAGTTTACGCTCTTGGCGCGGCCACTGCTCCGCGAGCGGCAACTTCGGGTCCGGGAGTGGACATTCCAATTCGATTACGCCTCCATTTACGAACGGTGGGCTGCCTGCGCGGATGCCAATTTGATTGTGAGGAATTACCATCAATTGGTCGGCGGTTCGACAATTGCGGATTTCTGCAGCATTGTGTGTCCGGACCTTCAAGTGAAGGCAGCGGACGTTGCTCTGCGAAGTAATATGAGACAGCCCCTGCGCAGCAACCTCCAGCGTTTCTACGCCAACCGAGTGCAAAGACCACTAAGTCACCGGGAGGTGGAGGCGATCGACAGCATATGCAAGGCTCTGAAAGGGAGGCATGTGGCAGTGTCGAATGACCTCAGACTGGCCTTCGATCAAATCTTCGGCACGGCAAACCAAACCTTCTGCTCAGCGGCCGGGATACCGGAAACCGGTTTGGCCGAAACGGGCCTGGCGCCTGCCGGATCGGTATCCTTGGCGCGCGTATTCTCGTTCGAGCTTCAAGATATGATATCGTGCGGCCTGCGCAACCCCGACATTGAGGCGTTTATCGACAGGCGGGACGCTATTTCGTTTGCGGCAAAGGGCTCGCCGGGTGCGGATCACCGAGTTGCGGAAAGTAATTCAAATTTAAATCCTGCAAAATTAAATCGACAAGGTTGACCCTGAATGACAAACAGGAATGGAGCAGTGCAGGAGGAAAGGCAAACCAGGGATTGGTTCTGGATAGAAAAAAAGACGACAAGATACTTTTCTTTAGACTGGATCGCATGTGCTGACGCCATGCGGGATAATTCAGGCTGAGTTCCTATGCACACGGGCAAGGGCTTTGAAAAATGGGAATCTATCTTTTTAGAGATCAACCCAGACTTTTTCGTAATAATTTTGCCGTAGAGGCCCGGCGGGCACAGCTTCAAGAGTCACACATCAAGCCACTAACCGCCTTTGTGGAGGAACTACGTTCTGAAGATGGCTCTGCCATCATTGCTTATTTCTTGGCATTACGTTCTGAAGTCGGCTTCCCAAGCGTTAGCATTCCTTATTTTGATCCTTGGGATGGAGGGATCGACGCAGAGTGCCTGTTTCTCTTTGAAGCTCCAGGGGGCAACGCTTTGAAATCAGACTTTATTTCTCGTAACAACAATGATCAAACGGCCGAAAACTTCTTCAACTTTAATGTTGAGGCTGGCTTATTGCGAAAGCGCACGGTTTCATGGAATATCGTACCGTGGTACATCGGCTCTCAAGCAGAAATCCGCCCTGCGACTAAGAAGGACATTGAAGTCGCGGCGCAACACCTTATTGGTCTTCTCAACCTTCTACCCAAGCTGCGTGTTGTGGTCTTGCACGGTCTTAAAGCTCATCAAGCAGAGGGCTATCTGTCGCGCCCAAGACCAGACCTTAAAATATTTAAATTACCACATCCCAGCCCCCTCTTTGTGAACAATAAGCCTGGCAACAGAGATATTATTGTGAAAGGGCTTACAAATGTCCGACGATGGCTTGATGAAGGTGTCTAATAAACTGGCGGCTTGGTCACTTATCCACCAAACCGCCTTTTGTCTCAGCTATTATCTTGTCATGTAAAGGTTGTCTACCATACCGGAAAGTGGTATGTGTATGTTGCCTCGGCTTTTCTTCATAAATAAAGGACGGACCATAATGGTAAAAAGATTGATCGTCGCTGCCGTTATTTTTGGAATTGCATCGTCGGCTGGTTTTCTATCATCGCAAAAATCGATCGGCATCAGGTCCGCCGTTGCTGCTGCTAACGCCGTTATTGACGAAAACGACAGGGTGGTCCTTCATGGAAACGTCCATACGAAGGCCAGGCCTGAGTTCGACGTGGGGCTGACCGACCCTTCACTGCCGATGAATCGAACGATCCTTCTTTTGAAGATCGCCCCTGAAAAGCAAGCGGAACTGGATCGGCTCGTTGCCGAACAGCAGGACCCCTCCTCCCCGAACTTTCACCACTGGCTCACTCCGGAGGAATTCGGCAAGAGGTTCGGACGAAGTCCGGAAGAGATTGCCACTGTAGAGAGCTGGCTTATCTCCCATGGGTTTAGCATCGATGAGACGGCAAAAGGCGGCACCTGGATGAACTTCTCAGGTACGGCGGCCGATGTCGAAAGCGCCTTTCACGCAAACATGCACGATTACTTCGTTAACGGCCAGCTTCGCCACGCCAACTCCACCGCCCCCTCGATCCCGCGCGCGCTCGCCGATCTGGTGGCCGGGCCGGTTTCGCTGCACAATTTTCCCAGCAAGGCGATGCACACCCCGCCCCGGCACATTTTTGACGCCGAAAAACCGCAGCCCGAGTACACCGAGTCGGACGGCGGCGGCTACGATCTCGCTCCGGGGGACTTCGCGGCCGTCTACGATGTCAACAATGTCTACAAAATGGGCTATGACGGCGCCGGGGTGACTATAGCCATCGTGGGCCGGACCCTCCCGCCCGCCGCCGTCGCCAAGTGGAATATCTTCCGCTCAACCTTTGGACTCCCTTACAATCCCCCCGTTGTCATAGTGAACGGACCTAACCCCGGCGATCAGGGGCCTGATGAAGACGCGGAGGCCGACCTCGACGTCGAATGGTCCGGCGCAGTGGCGAGGGGAGCTAGTATCAAGTTCGTCACCTCTGCGGCAACTAATGTTACTAAAGGCGAGGCTCTGTCCGCCCAATATATCGTTGACAAAAACCTCGCCCCCATTTTGACCGAGTGTTTCGGCGAATGCGAGTAGAAGAATTCGATCTGGAATGCTTTTTATAACACCTTATGGGAACAGGCGGCCTCTCAAGGGATAACGGTTGTTATCGTAAGCGGAGACATCGGCGTATACGGTTGCGATGAGCTCGACAACGAGGGTAATCTTGTAGCGCAGGCCTTGGGGGTAAACGGTTTTGCCTCAACTCCTTACAATATCGCCGTAGGCGGCACAACATTAAGCGATGCATCAACTTACTGGAATCCGGTTAACAGCAAGAACGGCACTTCGGCCCTGGGCTACATGCCCGAGGTGGCGTGGAACGAGTGGAACGCGCAGGAAGACTGGACCCAATATGCCTCCGGCGGGGGGGCTTCCTCCCTTTACCCTAAACCGGCGTGGCAGGTGTGCCCCGGCGTCCCCAACGACGGCGCTCGCGACTTGCCCGACGTCTCTCTTAATGCAGACCCCAACACCGGCTACAGGGTTTACACGTGCACCAATGATACCGGTCCCTGCAAGTCTAATTCATGGTTCATTTACGGCGGGACTTCAGCCTCAGCACCTTCTTTCGCAGGCATCATGGGGTTGATCGTGCAAAGTGCGGGAGGTCAGCGGCAGGGTAACTTCAACAGCGTTCTCTACCAGCTCGGCAACGCTCAGTACAGCGGGGCAAGCGGCGCAAGCGCCGTTTTCCACGATATCACTTCGGGCGACAACGGCTTTGGAGAGAACTTCCCCGGCTATTCCTGCACCCCTTACTACGACCTTGTAACGGGCCTGGGTACGGTTGATGTCACCAACCTTCTCCTGGCGTTTCAGGAAGGAGGGTCTCTGACGGTCACGATCGATCCGGCTTCAGCCGTAAGCGCCGGCGCGATGTGGAAGATAGACAACGGGCAATGGAATGCGAGCGGGGCGACCGTAACCGGCGTGGGGCCACATACATTAAAATTTAAAAGTGTTCCCGGATGCAAAGCCCCTGCCGCTCAAAAGGTCGTCCTCTCGTATGGACAGGCAGGAGCGGCGAGCGGAACTTATGTTTTTCCTCCCATCTTACAATCATTTCAGATCGATGGCGGAGCCACTACCACTTCGAGTCCTAATGTAACACTGAACAACACGACAACAGGAGGGACTCCCACCTACTATATTGCCAGCCAGTTTGCCTCTTTTATGGGAGCGGCATGGAAACCATATTCCCCGGCCCCTTCCTTTACCCTGAGTTTTGGAAAGGGAAAGCAGACCGTCTATTTAATGGTGAGAAATGCCGCCGGAGTCTCGAAGTTGATGCATGCCACCATAAAACTTGAATGAATTGGGACTATTGT
>JBKQTS010000044.1:0-10229 GCA_052143075.1 Syntrophobacteraceae bacterium
CCGTTTGAAAAAACGGTCCAGCATCCATGCGGGTTTGCGGGTAATGACCGGATGGTCACTGTAGAAGAAAAGTGTAACACATTAGGGTGAAGGCGACAGCGCTCAATTCTTTGTCCATTAATAAGTCTTATAGGCTATTTACTTTGAGGTCTAGAATGATTATCTATATAAGGTTAAATAAATACAATAATCAAGATCACTCAAGTGTCCCCTCTGCAGTGATGAAAGGTAATAGTTATCGCGATGAAGACTCCGAAGATAATTTTTTGCTCTTTAAGTATTCTGCTGTTCTCTTGTTTTATCGCCCACGGAGATGAACCATGTAGTCAAAGGGAAAACGCTGAAAAGGTCATCGCATATTTGATAGATCAGGTAGCGAAATCACATTTAACATTCACCAGGAATGGAACCGAATATTCGAGCCAGGAGGCCGCCGACCATATCAGGTATAAGTATAAGTATTTCAAATCCCAGATAGAATCCCCTGAGGATTTCATCCGTCTTTGCGCGTCAAATAGCCTTGAGTCAGGCAAACCTTATCTGGTATCGACGGCACAAGGGAAGGTCCCCGTGGAAAAATGGCTTGGGGAAATTCTCATAGAGCATGGGAAAAAATAGAAACTTTTTAGCGCTCCACCAGCTTTTCACCTGGCTTGACTACCTTATAGCAAGTGTTTGAGCAGATGGGCAGGCCATTCCTTCAGGTGATTGTCGAAAGACCGTTTTTCCCACTCATCCAGACTTATCTGGTCAGACTCTTCCAAATCTCTTTCAAACATTGTCTGCATACTGTCGGCGAAGTCCCGGCCGAGGATCACGGCATTGGCCTCGTCATTGGTAAGGAAACTTTCATTGTCCAGGTTGCTCGATCCGATAGTAGACCAGACATCATCGATAACTGCCGTCTTTGCATGCAGCATCCCTCCGCGTCTCTCAAACAATTGCACGCCTGCTTTTAATAACCGGGTATAGTAATATCGGCTCGCATAGAAAACCAATGCGGAATCACTGAAGCCGGGAAGCAATACCTTCACATCAACACCGCGCGCTGCAGCTTCGGTGAGCGCTTTTAACATCTGGTCGTCAGGCACAAAATAAGGAGTCGTTAAGTAAATGGAGTTCTCCGCATGAGTAATGGCTGAAATGTACATCATGAATATGAGCCGATTACTTTCACCCGGCAAACTGCCGACCACCCTGACCAGCGTCTTTCCGGCTTGCTCCACGTATGGGAAATAGTTCCTGCCGGGAAGTGCCGGTCCCTTTTGCCTTTCCCAGGTTTTCATGAAAAGCCATTGGAGCCGTAGTGCTGCCGGGCCCTCGATTCGAACGTGTGTATCCCGCCAGGGTTCATCCTTTTTCTCTCTACGAGACTGACCGGCCGAGCTTCCGGAATAAACGGCACTGATGTTGACTCCGCCAGTGAAAGCGACGGCGCCGTCAACGACCAGAATCTTACGATGGTCTCGATGTCGTAATGCCCATTTTTTCCCCGCGAGTACCTTCCAGGGATTAACGGGATTGAATTCAAGCACCAGGACCCCGCCGTCGCGCAAGCGCTGAAAAAAACTTACCGGAGTATTCTTGGATCCAAAACTATCGTAAATCACGTTCACTTGAACGCCTTCGGCGCTTTTCCGGATGAGTAGATCGGAAAATCGTTTGCCGACTTCATCATCTTCAAATATGAAGGTTTCAAAATTGATGTGATCTTTAGCGTTTTGGATGGCCTCGAACATCGCTGCGTAGGTAGCCGCCCCGTCAATGAGCAGGGTGACCTTGTTGCCGGCCACTAAAAGACTCCCACTGACGGATTGCATCAACTGAACCTGCTGCTCCAGAAGCTTGGTTGCATCGACTTGCCCTTCAAGCCGTTTGATCATGGCTTTACTTGTTTTTGCAGAGAGCTCTCCTTTATGCCCCATGATCTTTGTCGGTTGATCGGAACTTGAGAGTTCATGGCCCATCATGTTCTGTACATTCGGCAGGGATGCACAGCCGGGAACACTGATCAGACAGAGAAACGTGAATAATAAAAAAAGAGGTCCCATTAGCGGACCAGTGCTCAAATTTTTCATTGCACAAATCCTTCGGAAGGCCCCTTCTTTTGAATGCAATTGACCCTGAATATCCTCCGATTGCCTTTTGAAAAACGGGCAAGGGAGGATTTCAGTCATCAGGGCCGGCCAAACTCATTGTTGGTGGAAGCCCATCCCTGGACTTATTGTTCCCGGACTACCGATAATTCGTTGCGCACTTTCGCAACGCCTTCAACCTTGCGGGCCAAAGCTCCCGCATGCTTCTTTTCCTGCTTGCTGTGAACCCTGCCGGTGAGAGTGACCACACCCCTGTCGGTATCGACCTGGACAGTTTTCAGTGTGCCGAATTTGACATCCTCTGCCAATTCATACTTCACTTTCGTGGTGATAGTGGCATCGTCGATCGCTACCCCTGCAGATCGACCGGCCAATGCCGTTAATGCAGAGCCTAAAATCGCGACCATAAACAAAAACAAAACTGCAGGAAAAAGGGCTTTTTTCATCCGTTAACATCCTTTCTGGTGTTTTGGAGAACACTTGGGTTTTAGTACCTCGCCAAAGCTTTTTGAAGCTTCCTGGCCCCCGCCGGCACTTTGACCTTCCCGGACAGGATCTGCCCCGGCGTGACCGGCCGGCCGTAATATTCTGCGTTTGTCTCGTCTCTGGCCGCAATAACGGTGCCCTCAAAAGAGACGCCGGCGAAAAGTCCCTGGCTGCGGCTATAGGCATAGACCGCGGCAACAGGTGTTACATCCGCCTCGGCCGTGCGCCCAATGGGACCGGCAGCCACGCTTATATCGCCTCCAAATTGCACGTTTCCTCCATGAGCGAATGCCTCCACGGCCTCATGAGTATTGAGAATGAAAATGAACTCGGTTTCCGATGCTCCGATCTGAAAGCCGAATCCCGCACCACCAGTCGCGATTGAAGAGGGCCCGCTCCAGCCTTTGCCTGTTCGCGCCACTACCACACCGGTGCCGCCGCGCCCGCTGATACCGAAGCCCGCCTTGTAAACCGTCATGATAGCCACTCCCCTGGCGTGCCTTAGCACCTCCGGGGGGATGGATTTTTCGGGCATATCCCGGAAGGCCTGGATTGTCGCCACGGCACGATCGACCTCATCCTGCTCGTTTGCGTATGTCACGGGCACATTAAACGTTGCAACCAGGGCTAAAAATAGCGAAAATAAGAGAACGCGTTTCATCATTTCATCTCCTTTACATGCGAACTGGTTGGGGATTGTGCTCCGGCCCCACCGAGGCCGGAGCGCTCTTTTCGATAAACCATAATTTGTTGTTGCCGTGACCCCTGCCAAATCGGGGAACTCAGTCTGTGTATCCCCGACGGCAGGGCTGTCAACAAAATCAGAAACCAGGCGAGCCCATCAAGGCCGGTGTGAACTGGCGAGTTACGTATTGTCTGTCCGCATCTCTTGCCGACACGCTGTTCGCCTCTGTTGAGCCACAAGTGAAGCCGAAGCCGCAAAAAGAGGGAAAGTGCCAGTTGCAAGGAGCGAGGGCGGAAAGGTTCCAGTTGCAAGGGGAGAGGAAGGATAGACAGCCGCCACCGGAATCTGCCTTTGCGGTCTCAACTCTCGCAGGCGCCACGTCAACATCTCTTGAGGAGCAACTTAAGCCGCAAAGAGAAGGAAAGTGCCAGTTGCAAGGTGAGAGCCAGGACAGACAGCCGCCAGAGCAACTTGCCTGCGCGCTGAACAAGCCGCCGCTGACAAGGATCAGGGAAAGCGCGATTCCAATAATCAGTATTTTTCTCATTTTTATCTCCTTAAAATCGTCATTGTCGTTAAATTCAGAGCTTAAGATCACATTTCCATTCATTTGAACTTCGTTTCGCCTCTTCGTGTTTGATGCCATATGCCTCCCGTATTTTGCCGGATAAATACTCCGGCACTCCTATAAAGCCTGCCTATTGCTTAGGCAAGTTTTATGCCCGGATGATCGAGAACTGCCCTGTTCTCCTTTTAGATAATATATATAGATACCTATGGAAGGAGCGAGTACCGCCCAAGCAGATGGACTTGAATAGAAAAAGCGTTGCATGCAACAGAAGTGTTGCATGATTTCTGTGTCATGTGCAACGCTTCAACATGGGGGGCGCCTTTTGTGCCAATTTCGAAAAAGGCCGATTTGCTGCGATTGGATAAACAAAAGATTCGAAAACGGCTAATACCAGGTTGCGTTCAAGTTTACGCTGAAGGGGCCAAAATCCCCCTCGGTCCCCCTTTACAAAAGGGGGAGGCAAAACAAAGTCGCCAGTCACCCCCTTTTCTAAGGGGGCAGGGGGATTTTACTATCTTGAACGCGACTCAGTATAAGATTTTGCCGCCTCATTTCTCCAGTTGGAGAAGAGAAGTGTTCACCGGCGTAGTTCGTTACCGTCTGCATCCACTGATCAATCTGTTTACTTTACACAGAACTTCCTTATTGTATTGGTTGGGATTATTACGCTTAGAATCATGCATCACATAGGTGGCAGCCCCGATTTCCAGCAAGACTGCGGGGGTTGCCAAACAGTCACGGATGAAAGGATACACAAATGTTGCCATACCATCCTTACCTCGGGCCGGCCATTGCTTTAGTCGCCGGGATATTGATCCTGATTCAACCCGGTTTATTGAGTGTCATTGTGGCGGTCTATCTGATTGTAACCGGCATACTTGGTCTGATTGGAGCAAGACCCACCAGCCGATGGTGGTAACAGATAATGGATCTGGAAAGAGGCAGGGGCAATCGGCTTTGCCTTCTCGGCTGGAAAACCCGGGGCAGGATCTAACAGCGTGGTCCTCTTAAGGCTCTTCTCCCACCAACACACCCTTCTTCAGCACCCTGCTAAAGGAATATAGCAACTCGCAATACTTGATTTTGCTCGACTGGCAAGAATAAGTCAATCCCTACGGGGTGAATTATTTCCAGTTATCGATTGAGCAAACCCAAGATACCTGTAATGATCAAGTAGAATGCCACAACATAATTCAAGAGCCTTGGCATGATTAAAACAAACAGGCCGGCAATTAAAGATAACAGTGGCCCTGAAATAGCCGGGAGGTCATGAAAATTGAACGCCATTGTATGCTCCTTTCCATTAAATTAATTTCGATGAAAATAACCAGATATAACCTTTTGTCAATTGCTCGTTCCCAACTCAAGGAAAGCCATATCGGCCTGACTGGTTTATCAGAAGCTATAGGATTTATTGTGCCTCGAAAACTGGATCGCCCTAAGCCCCACATTGAGTATTTTATTCCTTTTCCTTAGAGTTCACCCTGCAGTTCTTTTCATAGCGCTGGGTGTCCCGGCTTGAAAGAATCTTCCCGGGCCTTGAGTTCCTTTTCCTCCTCTTCGTGTGCTATGCCCTTATGCTGTCAAAGCAAGGCAGCCATTTTCCCGAAGGTAATCCACGGCTTCTTCGATAGCAGGGGCCGTAATTCCAGATAATCTTTCACTTAGTCCCGGGGACTGCTCTGAATGGTTGCCATAGACTTTCGATAGGACAAGCACTTTGAGCGCACTTTCAGGAATCCGGGCAAAGTGCCCGTCAATCATCAGATCGCAAAACGTGAGGAAAAGCGGACATAGCTTCTCACCCTCAAACGCTATTCTTCTTGAGTATTCCTGAACCAGTGAAACCATATGATTTTTGAAAGCTCCGCCGCTCAGGCTTGCCATCAACCCGCGCTCGATAATGTACCGGAGGTGATCTGAGAAATCATCCTGGCCCTGTTCCATCATAACTTCTCCGCATCAGCATTTTTCTTCATTTTCAGCACTTCGAAAATCGCGCTCTCAATAAAAGCATCCTCATCTATCGCCCCATTCACATACTCGCTCCAGGTTGAAAAGTTCTTAAAAAAACAGTGATTAAGTCCTGATTTCGTGCAAGCATTCCGATAAATTTTATTAGCGATTCGAGTTCGGCGCTTTTTCTGATCCTCTTGTGGGACATTGACAACGGGTGTTTCCAGGTCCTTATAATCCGAAAATATTTTGACAAAGTCCCTGACGTTTTCTTCGGCCGTACGCCCAAGTTCGGCTTCGTCTATTTTCCCTTCTACGTATTCATTCCATGTTGGCGATTTCTCCCACGAACAGGTCTTGATTTTGTGCTCATCACAGAGCCTGCAGAAAACCTTGTTTGCAAAAATTGCTTTTTCTCTCGTTTCGTGGTCCGATTTTACCGCGATGTTTCCTGAACTGCATTCGCTCATCGGTAACTCCTTCGGAAGAGTCGACTTAACGATCAGTGTGTGTGCACCGGGAAGGCCGGTGTCCGGTGAAATTTCAAGCCTGCCTGTTGCTTAGGCAAGTTCTATGCCCAGGGGGATCGAGAACTGCCATGTTGTCCTTTTAGGTTATATATATAGGTACCTATGGAAGGAGAGAGGACCGCCCAAGGGTGTGAACTTGAATAGAAGGGGTGTTGCATGCAACAAAAGCGTTGCATCTCTTTTATGTCACATGTAACACTTCAACATCAGGGGGTATCTTCAGTGATGTTGTATCTTTTGATTTTCCGGTAGAGGGTCACGCGATCTATACCCAGCAAGCGGGCTGCTTTTGCTTTGTTCCAGGCGGTCTTATCCAAGGCTTCAAGAATCGCGTGAGAATCGACCGCCTGTGTCTCATCGGGAGAGCGGAGCTCGATTCCAGTAGCATCCATGAACTCAGGCGGCGGATGATCGAAGGTGATGATGTTTTGGCTGCAAAGGACGAAGGCGTGCTCCATGGTATGCTCGAGCTCCCGAACATTGCCGGGCCAGGGATATTTTAGAAAAGCTTTCAAAACACGTGAGGAGGTGGAAGGCTGGTTGCAGTTTTCACTGATTCTTATGAATTCTTGCAGTAAAGAGACAATTAAACCTTTTCCCTCTTCATCCTCCCTCTTCAATTGCGTTCAAGAGCTTTTCGCCACCATGATTTATGTGGAAAAAGAATAATCTTAGCCAGTCCTGCCAGGAACAGGAGTATCACCGCCCCGACCGTAGCACTAATCAACGTTCCGATCAGTCCGTGATAGGACAACTTCAAAAAGCCAAACAGAGCGCCTCCAATAAAGGCGCCTACGACTCCTACGACCATATTGATGACCAGACCGGCTCCTTTTCCTTTCATAATTCGTTCAGCCAGGAAACCTGCTACAATCCCTATTACCAAGAATCCGATCAAGGGCTCAATTTGCATATTTATTCTCATGTTTTCCTCCTGCCACATTACTGTGTTCTGCTCGACGAGCAGCACGAAGCAAGTTCTTATATTAAATACTTCGTCTGCGCCTACTTTTGTCCTCCGAAGAACTCTCGGATTTTCCCATACCATTCGGAGTCAGAGAAGTTCGGCCATTTCTTGCTTTCAAAGTTGGGGGCTTTCTCTAACTGGCTTTTGTCCATGGCGACGATAATCGTGTCCGCTTGAGCACCTGTCGTAACGGCTTTCCACGGAATCGGGATCAATCTGTCACCAGTCCCAAGTAAACCTCCGGGAGCCAGAATCATATAGTCAAAACAGCCCTCCTTGCTAAGCACTATATCTTCAATTTTTCCCAGATCCTCTCCTTTCTGACTTATCACTGCTTTCCCTATTATCTTGGTGACTCTGTCAGCCTGCTCCATGGCGGATTTTTCGCTTGTTTGACTCTGTCCTGCAGTCGTCGCTGCTTTTTCATCCTTTTGAGTCTGGACGCCAGCGGTTTTGTCCGCCTCTTGCTGAGCGGCGAGGGCCTGGGTTACAAAAAATGTGCAGATTGCCAGAAACAGTATTATGAAGTTTTTAGGTCTCTTCATAGGGTTGCTCCTTTCTCTTAGGGTTGCTCCTTTCTCTTACGGGATAATTCCATAGACGTCAGAGCGATTGAGCCCACGTCTCAGTAAAAACAGCCAAACAGGAAAACAAAATTTCTCACGATTGATTCTGCTGACATGTCCATGATCGCTGAAACCGGACAGCCTATCGATTGAGCACGATTAAAACACCGGCTGCGATAGCAAGCAGAGCCAGTAAAACATTGACGGTTGGATTACCGACCGATAGAGCCTGCAGTAGGCCCGTCACGATGAGCCAGATGCCAAGCAAGAGCATTCCCACGCTTTTTGTCAGGTTCAGGTTCATGTTGCTCACCTCCTTCTGTGAGAATTCCATAATTGGTTATCTTTAGGCAAGTTCTATGCCCGGGGGATCGGGCACTGCCAATGTTCTCCTTTTAGATAATATATATAGATACCTATGGAAGGAGCGAGGACCGCTCAAGGAGGTGGACTTGAATAGAAAAAGCGTTGCATGCAACAGAAGCGTTGCGTTTCTTCCATGTCACGTGCAACGCTTCAACATCAGGGGGTATCTTCAGTGAGGTTGTATCTTTTGATTTTCCGGTAAAGGGTCACGCGATCTATCCCCAGCAATCGGGCTGCTTTTGCTTTGTTCCAGGCGGTCTTATCCAAAGCTTCAAGAATTGCGTGAGAATCGACCGCCTGTGTCTCATCGGGAGAGCGGAGCTCGATTCCGGTAGCATCCATGAAGTCAGGCGGTAAATGATCGAAGGTGATGATGTTTTGGCTGCAAAGGACGAAGGCATGCTCCATGGTGTGCTCGAGCTCCCGCACATTGCCGGGCCAGGGATATTTTAGAAAAGCTTTCAAGACATCGGAGGATATCGCCTCGATGGTTTTCTTGAATTTAACGTTGAACCCATTGCGGAAGTGATCGACCAGAAGCGGGATGTCTTGGCGCCTGTCCCTTAAGGGCGGCAACCTGATCTCAACCACCTTGAGCCGGTAGTAGAGGTCTTCTCTCAATTCGCCGAGGCTCACTTTCTCCATGAGATTTCTGTTCGTTGCAGCGATCAGTCGAACGTCCACCCTGGTTGGAGTAGAGCTTCCGACTCGCTCGAACTCCCTCTTTTCAAGGACTCGCAAGAGCTTCAGTTGTATCATTGGCGAGATGTCACCGATCTCATCCAGGAAAATGGCGCCTCCATCCGCTCTCTGGAACCGACCCACATTGTCTCTAACAGCGCCTGTAAACGCTCCTTTAACATGGCCGAAGAGCTCGCTTTCAAGGAGACTTTCAGGCAATGCCGAGCAGTTCACCTTGACCAGAGGTTTGTGGCTGCGTTCTCCGGCACGATGCAGCGCGTCGGCTACAAGTTCTTTACCCGTCCCACTTTCTCCCGTGATGAGGACAGTCGTTTGAACATGGGCCAAGGTTTTTATGAGTGAATAAACCTTCTGCATCGGCTCGCTTCTACCTATGAAGCGATGGAACTGCCGGTGCTCTTTGAGCTCCGTTTCGAGGCCGGCCACATGCGTATCGTCCCTCAACACCATAACGACGCCTGCGAGCGTACTCTGTGGGCCAATCAAGGGGTATGTCCTTACGCTAATGACCCTTATTGCACCATTGGGAGGCCGGCACTCGATACGGTCTACCTCAACAGGCTCTCCACTTTTGATCGCTCCCTCAAGGATCTCCGCACATCTCCCATTGCACACCCCGGCTAGAGAGCTGAAGGGTTTCCCTATGTCATCACGAGAATACCCACACATGGTCATAGCTGCCTCATTGATCTCGATCACAACAGATTCTTTATCTACGGTGATGATGGCATCCCTCACGCTCCTGAAAATAGCCTCGAGGTTTGTACGGTATTTTTCCTTTTCTTCATTTAGTGCGTTATATTTCAAAGCCGTTCGGGCGGTATGCAGCAATGACTCCTGGTTTATGGGCTTGGGAATGTAATCGAACGCACCCAGGTGAATGGAGTCGGCAGCGGTCTCGACTGCGGGATCTCCCGTGATCATGATCACCGGGCAGTTAAGTCCTCTTGCCCTGATCTCACGCAGGATATCGATTCCCGTCCCATCCCCCAGAATGATGTCTGCAAATACCACATCAAAGCTCGTCTCGTTTATTCGGGCCAACGCTTCGCTGAAGCTTTCAGCAACCGCTACGATATGCCCCGCAGCCGTGAGGAACCTTTCGAAGGTAAACCTGATCGATTCCTCATCATCGATTACAAGAATTCTCGCACTCATTTTCCACCCCGTCACAGCACCGATTAGCCGGTAAATCGATTATGACCCTGGTAAATTCCCCTTTGGTGCTCTCGAAGCTGAGCTGCCCGCCATGATCCGTGATGATCCTTTGAGTGATGTTCAACCCCAGGCCGGTCCCTTTCCCG
>JBKQTS010000045.1:0-22467 GCA_052143075.1 Syntrophobacteraceae bacterium
CTGTCTATGGCTAGGCTTTTTTCCTCTTCGATGATCTCGCCGGAACGGATTATTTCGTTAAGAGCCATCGCGTCTATTTCGAACATTGCGGGATCTCATTGACTCCGCAGCTTCGAAATTCTTCTCCTTCGCGAAGTCCACTGCAAGTTCGAAAAGCAGCTTTATCGCAGCTTCCTTGTTGCCCTGATCGAGGTAGTTCCGTACGAGTTCTTCCTTCCCAATCATGTTTTCCATTTTACTTCCCGGCGCCGAACACCTCTGAGCTCATATAGACCTCTTTTCCAAAGACTCATGAACTCGCAAATTCTTACCCACTTTATTCGGAAGCTGCCGCGCTATAAAAGGACACACTACTGTCCGGTAAAATTCCAACCCATAGCTGTAACTAATTGATTTGTATTTCCATTTGACACAAATTTATGTTCTCGATTTGAATTTGGACTAATGCTATCCTCCCAGCACTTACAGATTGCCCTCAATGCCCGGATAACAACCGTAGATCCGATTTTGTAGGGTGGGCACGGTTTTGTCGTGCCCACCTTCTCACCTTTCTGGATGGTGGGCACGGTGGAACTGTGCCCACCCTACACATTCGCAACTACTTTTACAAATTAACCGGACAGTGGTGAAAATGACTCATTCAGCATTCAAATAGCTTTACAGACCCTGGATGTCCAGGATATTTCGACGGGCACGGTTTCGCTTTTCAATCCGTAATCGAAGAGGACCTCCAAAAGGGCGAGGCCGAGTTCGGATCAGATGAACTCGAGCGCCTCTTCAAGCCATTGTTCAAGGTCGAGATTCAAAGAATCATCGAAACTTTCTACCGTTCCCGCAGTTTGCGATTGCAATTTGCGTGCAATCTTGAAGAACTGGTCCACGGCGGAAGAAATCTCCACATATTCGACTTTTATTTCGATTCCGAATTCCGGAACGAAACATCGAAAGAAAGAGAGTAAGCCCGGCCGGAATCGAGACCTCTTTCTTCATTTATGTTCAAACCATGATACATCGCGCTTTACCCACAGGCGTCCCGTAAGATGGCGCAGATCGAGGCTCAGCGGCAGGCCGCACGCCTCGCGGGTGGGGGGGCGGGCCGTCGAGGGTCCCGGCTCAGGGCGAGTTCTCCGTACAGGCCCACGTTGCAGCGGCTGTAAGAATTCCCCGTCCCGGCGATGAAAGGTCGAAAAAAAAATTCCCGGTTTGAAACAATCCGGCAATAAGACTAACTAACTGACTTTACAGATTTTATTTGCCATAAGAGTTAAGCTAATACCCTATTGCTACCCTGAAAAATCCCTCTTTCGCATTCCATTGAAATGCTGTAAACGGGGGGGAATGCTTATACTTGTGCGAAGAGATTTTTAGAAACTGACATGGCGATAGCTGATTTTATTGCTTTTCCAATAATTTGGGCTGGGGTAAGCCTTCCTGGACGGGTGAAAAATGCCTGAGGAAAAAAGAAAATTCAAGAGGTTTAAGGGCAAAGAAGGGGCATTTGCTGCTTTCATGAGGCCAAATGAGCTCATTAACATGGGACAGATCCAGGATATCAGCATGGGCGGGCTGTGTGTCCGGTATTTGTCTACGCAAGAGAATCATGAGGGATGCTCCGGAATAAAAATATTCGGCAGCAACGACCGTTTCATTCACCTGGACAGGGTCCAATGCAGAATCGTGTATGATCATGAAGTGCCGGAAGGTTCATGGGAGCAGATCAGCACCAGGCGCTGTGGGGTGGAGTTTGAAAACCTGTCTGTCAAACACTTGTCCACGCTTAAGGAATTCATCGATAATTTTGCCTTTGCTGAAAACCAATGTGAGAACCCATAGGGCCGGTTGCCTTACCTTCCCCGGCACCCGTCCGGGACCCGGCCGCGCACTATTTTTTTATTCCCCCCAATGGTGCTTGCCGATTCACCTTCTGGTGGTTTAGCGCGCTTTGAAGTCCCCCACTGAATGCCGTCATCCTTGACATCAACTCCATGATAGCTATCTCTTAGGCTGAAAAGGGCTCAACAATCAAAGCAGGTGGCTTTGCGGTTATCCAGCGGGAGCAATCGAACGGATCTTCCGGAATTTTCCCGATGGATGTGCCGCATATGCCACCCGAAGCCAGCGCACCGGCGGTGGCCCGGACAACTCGTTCTCCGGGCGAAGAGCCGCCGCCGGAGCTGATCCGAGGATGCCGGCAGCCCGCCCTCGAGGCGTGCTGCCCTGCTGCCAGCCTAAGTCCATATCGCGAGGATTATCTTGCACATGAATTACTCCCTTAGCCTCGATGCAGACTTCATAGATTCGGAATATCAAAAATGGAAATCGGACCCGGAGACCGTGAGCCGCGAGTGGCGGATTTTCTTCGAGGGTTTTGAGCTTGCGGCCAGTCCACAACAGGCGGGCGCGGGCTTTTGCGACAAGAAGGAATTATTCAGGCAGTGCAGCGTGCAGGAACTTATCTACCGCTACCGCGATCTGGGGCACATTCTGACCTGTCTGGACCCCCTGGACAGATGTGACACCACGCATACTCTGCTCGCCCTTTCCGGTTTCGGTCTCTCGGAAGAGGACCTTGACCGGCTTTTCTACACCCCGGCCACTCTTTTCCAGCAGGAGACTCCCCTGAGGCAGATTGTATCGGCGCTTCGAGAGACCTACTGCGCGTCGATCGGCGTTGAATACATGCACATTCAGGACCCTGACGAACGGCTCTGGCTCCAGGAGCGCATGGAACCATCGCGAAACAAGCCCCGGTTCGGTAAGGGCGAAAAGCTCCAAATCCTCAATAAGCTCTGCCAGGCTACTGCTTTTGAGCACTTCCTCCACACCCGGTACGTCGGTCAGAAGCGTTTCTCGCTCGAGGGAGCCGAGATCATCATACCGATGCTTGACACCCTCTTGAGCCATGCCTGGCGGGGAGGTTGCCGCGAAATCCTCATGGGAATGGCGCACCGGGGACGCCTCAATATTCAGGTAAACGTTCTCAGTAAGCTCTATGAACAACTTTTTTGCGAATTCGAGGAGCATTACGACCCTCAGTCGCTTTTCGGGTCAGGTGACGTCAAGTACCACAGAGGATACCTGGTCGACCTGGAGTTGAGTGATGCCCGGTATTTGAGAGTGTTGATCCCAAACAACCCGAGCCATCTCGAAGCGGTTGACCCGGTGCTCGAAGGATTAGCATACGCAAGACAGGAACAGTTTGGAGAAAAAGGCCGCCAACAGGTGCTGCCGGTTCTGCTCCATGGGGATGCGGCCTTTGCGGGCCAGGGAGTTGTTGCTGAAACCCTCAACCTGTCGCAGTTGGAAGGCTACTCTACCGGGGGGACGCTTCACCTCGTCATAAACAACCAGATCGGGTTTACCACGCTTCCCGAACACGCCCGATCCACCCGGTATGCCACGGACATGGCCAAGATGCTAATGGTGCCGATCTTTCATGTGCACGGTGAAGATCCTGAAGCGGCGCTTCACGTGGTGAAGCTCGCGCTGGATTACCGGACGGAGTTCGCAAAGGACGTCGTAATCGACCTTGTTTGCTACAGACGCTACGGGCACAACGAGGGAGACGAACCTTATTACACTCAGCCCAAAATGTACGCCAGGATAAAGGACCGACCCCCTCTCTACAAGATTTATTTCAATTCTTTGAAAGAATCCGGGATCGCCTCGGAGGAGGAACTGAACCGGTACATGCAGGGCATAAACGAGTGCATGGAACTCGCCTACTCGAAAGTGCATGAAAATCTCTGCAAAATGCCCGAGGAGAAATTTTACGACCTCTGGCAGGGAATAAGCGGCCAATATTGCCACCAACCCGTTGAAACAGGCGTTAGCAGCGAAAAACTTCTGAAACTCGCTCAAAAGCTGGGCTCTTTCCCCGAAGGCTTTGCCCTTCACCCCCGCCTTGGGCGCATACTTGAAAGAAGACTCCGCAGAGTTGAAGAGGGCCAAGGCATAGACTGGGCCAACGCCGAAACACTTGCCTTCGCCTCACTTGTGAGTGAAAGCACTCCGGTTCGCCTCAGCGGACAGGACAGCAGCCGAGGCACTTTCAGCCAGAGGCACAGCGTCCTGTTCGACATAAACTCCGAAGAACGCTACATTCCCCTGAACAATCTTTCTGCCGGCCAAGCCCCGTTCATGGTTTACGACAGCATGCTCTCCGAGGAAGCGGTGCTTGCGTTTGAATACGGCTATTCACTGGCGACCCCCAACACATTGACGATCTGGGAAGCCCAGTACGGCGATTTCGCCAACAACGCCCAGCCGGTTTTCGATCAGTTTGTCTCGAGCGCCGAGTCCAAGTGGCATCGACACAGCGGTCTGACAATCCTTTTGCCTCATGGTCTGGAGGGACAGGGACCCGAGCACTCGAGCGCCCGTATGGAGAGGTTCCTGCAGCTTTGCGCAGAGGATAACCAGCAGGTTTGCTACCCGAGCACTCCGGCACAGTATTTTCACCTGCTTCGCAGGCAAATGCGCAGAAATTTCCGCAAGCCCCTGGTCGTCTTGACCCCCAAAAGCCTCCTGAGGCATCCCGAGGCGGTTTCCACCCTGTCGGAACTCTCTTCAGGCCATTTCAGGGAAGTAATCGAAGACACGGGTTTTGAAGATGCGCAGAAGATATATTTTTGCAGCGGGAAAATATATTATGAGCTGATCGAAAAACGAAAAGCCTCCGGCGCGAGGGACAAGGCAATCATGCGGGTGGAGCAGTTCTATCCCTTTCCTGAAGCGCAACTGAGGGATGCTCTCTCCAAATGCGCCTCGGCCGCCGAGGTCTACTGGGTCCAGGAGGAGCCTGAAAACATGGGCGGATGGGACTTCATCCGGCCCAGGCTAAAAACCCTGACCGGTCACGATCCAGCCTATATCGGAAGAGCGCCGGCGGCAAGCCCCGCTTCCGGCTACCTGACCACGTACAGACAAGAACAGGACATGCTGCTGGAAATGGCGTTCGGCGCCTGAAGGGCGGCCGTGAAAGGCCCCAGGAGCGCACCACGCGCGCGATCAACTTTTCGATGCACGGAGACACTATGATTGAGCTCAAAATACCCGAGGTTGGCGAATCAGTACAGGAAGCGCTGCTTGCTCAATGGCTCAAGCGGGACGGAGAATTGGTCCGCAAGGACGACATCCTGTTCTTTATCGAAACCGACAAGGTTACCCTCGAGATTTCAGCACCGGCTGACGGTGTTTTGAGAATCCTCGTCCCGGAGGGACAGACCGTGAAGGTCGGCGCGGTCGTCGGCCGGATCGAGGAGGCTGCTGCGGAGAAAAGTGCAGAGAGTGAAAAAAAGCCGCCCGAACCGGTAGAAAAAGCCCCTGCGCAAGAAAGCAGCGCACAAGGTCTCGAGGCTCCCGGGTCTGCTCCGCCGGAACGGCCCGCCCCCGGACCTTCTCCCCCGCCTCGACGTGAAGAGGCCGCAGCGCCTCGCTCGGAGGGACCTGCGCCCTCCAAGCCCATCATCTCTTCAGCGGTCCGCGCTTTAGCGGACGAAAAGGGAGTTGACCTTTCCGCCGTTATGCCGACGGGCCCCGGAGGAAGAATTACCGAGGGAGACGTCCTGCTTTTCGTTGAGCAGCATGCGCATGCAAAAGCGGCCGCACAGACGACAAAACGGGAATACCCCCGTGTCGAACCCCCTCCGGAACAAGGGGCATACCCTGCCCGCGAAGAAATTATCCGCAAGCCAATGTCCCCGCTTCGGCAGCGGATTGCAGCAAGGCTCCTGGATGCCCGCCAAAATACCGCAATGCTCACCACTTTCAACGAGATCGACATGAGCCGGGTGCAGGCGCTCAGGAAACAGTTCGGGGAGGTTTTCGGGAAGAAACATGGAATCCGGCTTGGACTGATGTCCTTTTTCATCAAGGCAAGCGTCGCCGCCCTGAAGGAAATGCCCGAAGTTAATGCCTTCATCGAAGGAAACGAAATCATTTATCATAATTATTATCACATAGGCGTGGCGATCGGGGCGGAGCGAGGCCTTGTCGTACCGGTAATCAGAAATGCCGACAGGCAGGGGTTCGAGGCCCTTGAACGGGCGATTGCCGATTTCGCTAAAAAAGTCGAGGAGAACAGGCTCGATATCTCGGATCTTGAAGGAGGTACCTTCACGATCACCAACGGGGGGGTTTTCGGCTCGCTTCTCAGTACCCCCATTTTGAACCCGCCCCAAAGCGCCATCCTTGGTATGCACAAGATAGAGGAACGGCCCGTGGTGGTGGCCGGGCAGATTGTTATCCGGCCGATGATGTATGTGGCGCTAAGTTATGATCATCGGATAATCGACGGCAGGCAGGCGGTTACTTTTCTGCGCAGGATCAAGGATTTCGTCGAAAATCCCGAGCGCATCATGATGGAGATATAAACCCGAGGGAGATATGGATGCCTGATAAATTCGATCTGATTGTGATAGGCGCCGGGCCGGGCGGTTATGTTGCCGCTATCCGCGCGGCCCAGTTGGGCATGAAGACGGCCTGCGTCGAAAGAGATCCCCGCCCCGGAGGGGTCTGCCTGAATGTGGGATGCATTCCAAGCAAGGCTCTTCTGGAATCGACTGAACAGTATAGCATTGTAAAAAACCGCCTTGGTGAACACGCAATCAGGGTGGAAGGGGTCTCAATCGATCTGGCCCGGTTGATGGAGCGAAAAGAACGGATCGTCTCCGGTCTGACTGAAAACGTCCGCAAGCTGATGGAGGGGAGCGGTGTGCGGCTGATCCGGGGATCTGCGCACCTGAAATCCGCCGGGGAAATTGAGGTGCTCGATCCGGACAAGACCTCTACGGGGTACAGCGCTGGAGCGCTAATACTTGCTACCGGGAGCGAGCCGTCACAACTCCCGTTTCTGCCGTTCGACGGCGAACGGGTCGTAAGCTCGACGGAAGCCCTGAGATTCGAATCGGTCCCCAAACGTCTGGGAATCGTGGGAGGAGGCTATATAGGCCTGGAGCTCGGCTCTGTCTGGGCACGCCTGGGATCGGATGTAACCGTGATAGAAGTTTTACCAAGAATAGCATTTACGCTTGACGGACAGACAGGCAGGCGTCTCGAGCGGTTGCTCCGCCGGGAGGGCCTCAATTTTCGACTCAAAACAAATGTAACGCGCGCCGTGAACGCCGGAGGCGCAGTGAAACTGTTCCTCGATTCGGGCGACGGTAAGGAGGAAGAAGCCGAATTCGACAGGGTGCTTGTAGCAGTCGGCAGAAAGCCCCTGGTCCGGGGCCTGGGGATAGATGAACTCGGAATCCGGCTCGACTCGAGGGGCTTCATCATAGTCGACGAAGATTACCGGACAAACGTTCCGGCAGTTTATGCCATAGGGGACCTGATACCCGGCCCTATGCTCGCCCACAAAGCCTCGGCCGAAGGGATCGCCGCTGTCGAGCGAATTGCCGGACTTGCATGTGAGGTCGATTACAATTCCATTCCCGGCGTGATCTACACCTCCCCTGAAGTGGCATCTGTGGGAAAAACCGAAGAAGAGCTGAAAACACTTGGCGTCGACTACAGATCGGCTGCTTATCCGTTTGCCGGAAACGGCCGCGCACAGTGCATGGGCGAGACGGACGGATTTGTTAAAATCCTCGCACACTCAGGGTCCGGACGCATCCTGGGCGTGCACATCATCGGCCCGCGCGCCTCCGAACTGATCGCCGAATGCGTCATCGCCATTCAATCGCATATGAGCGCCGAAGAACTGGCTCGGACTGTCCATGCCCACCCAACGTTGTCCGAAGCCATCCGTGATAGCGCATCCATGCTGCTCAGGCGATGACTCAAGCCGAAGGGAAAGACTCGAGAGGCCGGCCCCCGGGCCAAACCCCTCAATGGTGTTGTCAAAATTGCCGGTCAAACTGGCTTTTCACGCTAGATCCGTTATTATTGATAGCAAATCGATTTCGCAATCGCACAATTCCTCTCGGGGGAGACGCTGAGCATTGAGCATATCGACAGCGTTTCGAATGAAAAAGTGTTTCGAATGTAAAATGTCTCGGCTGAAGATTCAATTTTGAGAAGAGGTAAAAGGCCTGAATGGACGAGGACAACGAAAAATTGGACGAGGTGGGGGAAGAGGAGAGCTTTGCCGAGCTGTTTGAAGGAAGCTTGGTGAAGCCTGTGCAGTTCAACGCCGGGCAGAAAGTGGAGGCGAGGATCGTTAAGATTTCCGCTGAATGGATCTTCCTTGACCTGGGCGGGAAGAGCGAAGGCTATCTCGACAGGAAGGAATTGCTCGATGACGAAGGAAACCTCTCCGTCAAAGAAGGTGACTTGATCCAGGCTTATTTCCTGTCTGCGGGCGACAACGAACTTCGCTTTACCACCCGGATTACGGGAGGCGAGGCCGGACGGTACCATTTGGAGGAAGCATGGCGAAACGGAATACCTGTGGAGGGGCTTGTTGAGAAGGAAATAAAAGGCGGCTTTGAAGTAAAGATAGCCGGGGGACTCCGCGGTTTTTGTCCCCATTCGCAGATGGGGCTGCAACACTCCGGCAACCCGCACGATCTTGCAGGCCAACATCTTGCTTTCCGGATCACTCAATACGCCGAGAAGGGACGAAACATCATTCTGTCCAACAGGTCGGTTCTGGAAGAAGAGCGCCGGAAACAGAGAGAAGAGCAGAAAGGCTTGCTGAAGGAAGGAATGAAGGTGATGGCCACAATCACTTCCATCCACAATTTTGGCGCTTTCGTAAAGATCGGCCCCCTGGAAGGGCTCATACCCATCTCTGAAATCGGTTGGGACCGGGTGGAGGACATCAACGAACTGATGGAAGTTGGCCAGGAAGTTGAGGTGGTGGCCACTAAGCTGGATTGGGATAAAGATCGTCTCTCTTTCAGCCTGAAACGGGCCCTGCCCGATCCCTGGAATAATATCGACAAGGATTTTCCTCAAGGATCTCGGCACAGCGGCACAGTGGTTCGATTGACGAATTTTGGCGCCTTCGTATCGCTGGCTCCTGGAGTGGATGGTCTTCTCCATATCTCAAAGCTTGGATCGGGGAAAAGGATCAAGCATCCGCATGAGGTGGTGGCAAAGAGCCAGGTCGTCGAAGTAAAGATCGATCTTGTCGACAGGGAAAACAAACGTATTTCCTTGTCATTGGCGGGGTCTGAAGATTCTGAAGATCATAAGGAAGGTGATGACGATTATTCACGATATTTAAAGGGAAATCCGGATTCTATGGGAACTCTGGCAGACCTTTTAAAGGCAAAACTGGGTGAAAAGACAAAAAAGTAGAATCCCGAGCCGCACTCACCACGAATGACGGATTATTTGGACAGGAAGTGAAAAGCGGGGAGCTGACAACTTTTGCCACCTGCTTCCCGCTCTATTCCTCAATCGGTTTTTAACGGTTACAAAGAGAATTCTTCATCTGTATGAACGGCCGACAACGCAGCTCCATTAGACCGGGAAAGCGCGTCGAGATCATTCTGAAAAAGGACCAGCGAACCGGCAAACGCACCGTTGGGGTCGTGCAGGATATCCTGACATCTTCCTCCTTCCATCCGCGCGGGATCAAGGTGCGGCTGGTTGACGGCCAGGTCGGACGCAGGAGGTCCTCCCGGATGAGCAATAGGGACAGATGACTCGGTCACAAAGATGGGAGGCCAATGAAGGTCGTATGGAACAATGGCAACATATGCTTTCACGACTCTTTGGATTTTTCGTTTGAGGGTTTCCATTGTTCATTGATTTGGGGAGCGGCTCTCACGTTCCGCCTCAGCGGCGGTCGGAAGCAAGTGGCTGGAGGCCATCGGACTGCAGGCGGCTGTTGGTGCCACAGTACGCATGCCACTGGCGGTCAAGTTCACGTGTGCACTCGTCTCGTATCTGCCTTAGCGGATAGTCGGAGACCGACTGAAGCGCTGCTCTACGCAGTCGGTTCTCAAGGCACTGGGCCATAATAAGGTCGACGTATTCCTCTCCTTTGTTGCCAAGCAACCCACCAAGGCTAAACCGGCCGGCTCGTTCCTTATTGCCTGCGAGTTCTTTTAGAAACAGCCTCGGGTTTATTCGTATAAGCTTGCCGAGCAGAATTTCGAGATCTTCTGTGTAGGCGGCATTGGCGATTGAGAAGAGGCGGAATGCGAGGCGCACTGCCTCCGCATCCCCCGAAATAGCCTGCCGTTCTAAGAGGCGAATGTTCGAGTGCCAGAGTTCGACAGTTTTAATTTCAATCTGACGGCCAGTCGTTCTGACGCGCCCTGCCACCGGGAGGTGTTTATAGGCGGCTTTGGCGTTTTCGGGAGTCGGATACTCGAAGTACGCACGCAAGGAGGCGGACAACTCCTCCCACTGGACGACAGGCTCAGCTCCCAGGGCGAGCCCGGCTGAAAGAACGCACACTAGAACTGCAGCTATAGGGATGTGCCTCGTGATTACCATGAGCTTACTTTCCAAATCCTTTTCTATTCAATCAAAAATTAGACAATTTACAAATTGTCCAGTTTCCATTGCGCGAAAGATGAAGCTAAATGCGGACTAATCATCCCGTGGCGTCAAGAGGATCGTGCTGCTTGCCCCGCCCTCCAGGCGTCAGCCCCTGAACTGAAATTTCTGCAATCTGGCGCGCTCAGAAATGGTTCACAATCGGAACGAAGTTGCTATTCCGTCTGTTCCCTTCGAGCCGTCTGAAGATCCCCCTGTTGAAGTTTGAAATAAGCGAGCTAAGGGACTTGGACATATCCTTCGTCTTTAATGAAGGCTTTCGGTGGATTCGGTGTATCGCCCTGATACCCTTTTAACCGAACGTGCAGATTTCCATCCGCTACCTCAGTCTCGACATAAGTACAGCCCTGCCTGGCGCTGTCCACCCATGCGCCGGTGTTAGTATAGATCGTGTTGCTGGCACCAGGAAAGCCGGGAATGTCCGGGACCAGGATGGGGGTATGCGTGTGTCCGAAAATTACGACCTTGACGTCGGAGCCCGAACCGAAATAGGTGGAAGACGCCGCGCTGGAAAGATCACCTTGATCGCTCAACACAGCGGTACTAACACTCTCACGTGCATGAACGCTCCCCCAAGTCGAAGTTATGCCGCTGAACCGGACGCCGATGTCTTCAATGGTTATGTGGCCCAGATAGCCGGGGAGGCTGTATACATTCACATTGCCGGGGTTTAACCTGCAATCCCTGGCAATTGAGAGAAACACATTCTGGGCAAAACTCGGGCCGCCGTTGAGATACTCCTCGACTATACCGGCAAAAATATCCACTTCGTCCTGCTTTTGCCCTGTTTCGGAGACCTTGTACGCGACCATGCGCGAAATGAAATACCCGAGCGGAAGAAAGGAGGCGCTGGAATTGGACTGGCTGTCTGGGGCATTGAAAAGGCAGTAACGATGGCCGTGTTCGGCGATCAGTGGCCCGGCCCTGTAAGCCCCTCCGCCGATAAAATTGATCCCCGGGAAGGTGGTTTGCATAAAGGTCTTCGTGGTCGCCATATCGGTAGTGTCCAAGGGCATGTCGTGATTGCCGGGCACATAGGTCAGCTTGGTGTTGGGGCTTCCGGCAAAGGCCACGAGCGCCTTGATGACATCTCCGTTGGCGCCATTCGAGCAAATATCGTCAAAGCTTGTGAGCGGGTCGATGTCAGCGGGGATGATCCACCGGTCGAAAAGATCGCCCAAAATTACCACCTCTTGCACGTCGGGGGCAGCCAACTGCGCACTGAGAAATTGTGCCAGCAGGGGGATATTATTCTTGAACCAGACGTAAGGATTTGGGTCGAGCATGCTTCTCCCATCCCCCATATGAATGTCGCTGATAAAGATTGTCTTCATAGCCGTATCCTTCGTAGTTAACATAATTTGGACCGCATTTAAGGTAATTACCCGGTTTTATGGGTAAATATTAAGAACACATACCTTATTTGCGCTTAAAAGCTCGTTTTTGACCAAAATGATACTTCTAAGCCGGATCTGGAATAGTTGTCCATAGTAACACCGCCTTTGTTCACGGGGAGACTCAACAAGATTTCATAGTCCGTGGGCTATTTCCACCCTGCCTTGGATATCTATTATCAGACGATGGTTTCAAGATGGTTACATCTTTACTTCAGGCCAAAATGCCAACCTATTGAAATGAGACAAAAAGGGAGGGGGCTCTTATTAGATACAAATTTTTTTATCGTGGTGTGAGGATCGCGGGGGTACCCGTAAGAGTAGCAAAATAAGCTGGAAGCCGGCTGCAACAGGCTCCAAAGAGAGCTTGCCAATACGATGAAATCAACGCATTTTACTGTATGATCAGAGCATCTTGATTGCGGGATGCCCACCACAATCGGCAAGTCGACATTTACCTCTTCCTTTTTCAGATAAGCGGGGCAATCTTTGCGGTTATCCGCTCCATCGGAAGCGGATAACCGCTATTCTGCAAAGCCGTTTAACTCGCCAACATAAGCTTCGATAGTTCGAGAAACCCTTACATCTTCATCCATCCATCCGCGCGGGATCAAGGTGCGGCTGGTTGACGGCCATGTGGGACGGGTGCAGGAGGTCCTCCCGGATAACCAGTGAGGGCCTCCCGCTTGAACATCAACCCTTAACAATCCGGCGATTTCACCGAACTCTCATGCCTCACTGACCATTTCAAACAGCGTTACTTCCATCGGTTTTGCCAGAAGACCGCCGATTTTCGGTCTGATCGCCTTCATGTGCGGCATGCCACGGTGCTTATCCAGATCTTCCATGCTCTTCCAGTTCTCGTAAAACATAAACTGTGACTTATCACCGGTCGCCTGGTGGAGGTTGTAGTTTATGCAACCGGGTTCCGACCGGGTGGGGTTGACCAGGGACAAAAGTTCCTGCCTGAGGGTCTCCTCCATCCCCTCCTTTGCCTTCACCAACGCAAGTACCGTAATCCTTTTATTCATTGTTTCCTCCTTATTTTTGAGCAAGAGCGCTCGGTTGATTTGTCCTCGCCGCCGCTGATTCCCACAAACGTGAATCAGGGCTGCGGCAGGACCTTTCCCTCTCCGAAGGCGGGAAAAACTCTCCGCAGTTCACTTCGCAGTATCAATGCATTCGAATAACGCTGATTCGGATCTTTTTGTAAGCATTTGAGAATGATGGATTCCAGTTGCAGTGGCAATTCCGGTTCCAGGTTCCGTGGAGATTCAGGATTGCACTCAAGAATCAGATCCATGAGGATCTTCTGGTTGTCATCATAGAAAGGAAGTAATCCCGTCGAAAGGAGATAAAGCATTACACCCAGGGACCATACATCACTGGCCAGGCGACTCTCTCCCATGATCTGTTCCGGCGCCATGAAGGGACGCGTCCCGATGGATGTACCGCTTGTGCTCTCACGAGAGAGATCTTTACCAGCGCCGAAATCCAGGAGTTTGGAAACTCCCGCAGGTGTAATAATAATGTTTTCCGGCTTGATGTCTCTATGCATGATGTTCTGCTCGTGAGCGTAAGCGACCACCTCCAGCAGTTCTAAAAAGACTTTTTCTTTTCTGAGGCCGTCCATCCCCTGATTCAGGAGGTCCTGCAAGGTGGGGCCTTCTATGTACTCTTGAATGATGATTACTTTCCCTTCCTCCTTAACGACCTCTTTAAGCTGCACCGAGTTGGGATGGCCAGCCATCCGCCTCAGGATAGCCGCCACCCGTAAGAATGTGGTGTTCATTTGACGGGAATGAGGGACCTTGGCGACTGACAGCGTATCTCCACTCTCTTCCTGCACGAGCCAAATCTCTGCCTGGCTCCCGAAACCCAGTCTGCGTATCTTCTTCCATTTATTGGCTATGAGAGGAGTAAGTTCCGGCGGCGTTATCTTTTGGGAACCGGCAGAGGTGAAGAGATTTCGGAAGGTGTAATACACACGGTAAAAGGATGAAGTTTTACGCGGCTTGGACGTACTTGCTTCCCGGCGTCGAGTAAACTCTTCACTCAACGCAGACTGCCCCCATTCGAGCAATACTTCAAGGCGAGGAGGAAAGGCTGTCGAATCCAACGGCAATATCCAATATTCATCCGCACCGGCACGGAGGTATTCCCTGGCTTTTGTGGCTCGATCCGGAGAAACGAGTACTAAAAGGGGTATGGATCGGCCAAGCAAGCGTCTAACGAGATGGACGTCCTGATCCGGTCTTTTCTGATGCTCTCTCACGCGAAGGATCACCAGAAGAAGGTCTCCCTGCTTGAAGTATCGTTCGGCATCTCCTATTGCCGGAACCGCTATGGATCCGGTTCCGAGATCAAAATGGGAAAGCAATTCCTCAATATGCCGAATTTCTTCAGGAGTCAGGTTGACGAGCAGTACACTCTCATCGGGCACGGCTTGAATCTTTCAAGTTGGCATCCGGCAAAAGCCGCCGGCAACAAGCAGCCTGGATCATACAACGGCTGCCAATACGAGGAATGACACCCTTTTCCCTGAGATCAAATAATCACACGTTCACCAAGAGTCGGAAAAACTCTTCCCGTGAAATACCTGCGGTTTTCAGATTATTTCTAATTATGGCTACCGGCACCTGATCATAGGTTGGTATCACAACGGGGCGTAATATTCCCTGTTTTATGTAGGATCGGTGACTTCCCTCCTGCCGCGCAAACCGGAATCCCGCCGCGAGGATAACTCTCTCCAGGGTTTTCCAATGGAGCGGCGTGAGCTTGGGCATCAACTCAATCCGATCATGCTGGTGTGCTTTTCGATGGCGATCCATGCCGGGCCGACACAGGTCCCTTTGTCACATTGGTACCCGCATTCCTCCAGGATCTCCTGAAGGGTCCCCATATCGGAAGCCGTATGGAGAAAAAGCCTGACCGCCTCATCCAGGGCCTTTTTGGCCTCATCCAGGGTATTTCCGGCGCTTATGATATCCAAAGGCATGGCATGAGCTATAAACTGGCCCCCTTCCTGCCACACATGAATCGTAAATTCGATATTCAGACTATCCATCTTCCCGCTCCTCCCGTTCAGAAACCGCTCTCTCTTCCCATGCACGGATAATATCCCGCCAATGGAAATATCTCACCGAACTCTCATGCCTCACTGATCATTTCAAACAGCGTGACTTCTGTGGGTTTTGCCAGCAGACTGGGGACTTTCTGTCCGAACGCCTTCATGTGCGGCATTCCACGGTGCTTCTCCAAATCTTCCATGCTCTTCCAGTTCTCGAAAAACATGAACTGTGACTTCTCACCTGTCGCCTGGTGGAGGTCGTAGTTTATGCAACCGGGTTCCGACCTTGTAGGGTTGACCAGTGACAAGAGTTCCTGCCTTAGGGTTTCCTCCATCCCCTCCTTTGCCTTCACCAGCGCCAGTACAGTGACGCGATTATTCTTCATTGATTCCCCCTTGTCGTGGAAATGTGACCCCCCCCATAGTCGATCAAATTATCATGGAATATATGATCGGGATACCAAAACCTGACTGACTAATTAGTGTCCATCCGGAAACCCGGATGAACGCATGAGAATTTCACCTTATCTGAACTCCACGCCCCGCGAGGTTTCTGTTTGGAAAGGAGGCATTTTTCGTCCTGGCGCGTACAGTTTGGCGCCTCGCCATTTCCGGATTGCCCAGCGCCGCACCAAAAGGTGCAAGGATAGAGCTTGCCCTCCTTCGGAAACTCAGGGCAAGTTCGCCTGCCGAAGGGAGGGGTTGCGCGAAGGCGTACAATGGGTACCGCCTCTGGTAATGGACAGATCAGGGATAGCGTCGAGATCTTGGCTGGCGGTCCCACCGCCTCGCCGATCACCTGTCCGAGCGGGACCCAGCTTTTGCCGTCGAACTTGATCAAATACAACTGCTTGATCGGTTGATAGTCGCTCGCACTCGTCGTGATTCTGATTCCGGGACGGAGCATTCCAAGCTCCAGATCGAGGCTGGCAGCTTGCTTCATCACGTTCGCGCGGGTCAGATCGTCCCCGCATTTCTTCAGCACCTCGACCAGCACCTGCGCGCGTTCGTAGCCGGCCACGTTGAGTTGATCTCGAAGACTTGCCTGCGGATTGTATTTGCTCATCCAGTCGAGAAATTCACGCACTGCGGGGTCGCCTCGAGCTTGCGCACGCAACCAGCCCTTTGAGCGGGCGTTCGTGATGATTCCAGCGGCTTTGTCGAGACCGGCGGGATCCAGGAAAGCAGCAATCGAGAGGGAGGCGTTGGGAATGAACTGGATGGTTGGTGCAGTAAATTCCCGGCGAGGCTTTCCCTATTTCGCAAATCCTGCATTTACTTCAGGCCGGAAATCCGCAGAGCTGTTCCGATAATCTGGCAACAATATATCGTAATTATCTATTTGACTCATAGGAAAATTCAATTTATATACTGCCCGTAAATTCAACCAGGAGGTTTGATATGTCGAGTTCGTATGATGCAATGTGGGAGAAACTCAATCTTGACCTGGACGCCCATGCCGGGTTGCTCGAAGTGCTCGGGAAGTTCTACGGGGACATATACATGAGCCAGCAGGGGCGGCTGAAGGGCATGGAATATCTCGATTTCGTGGTCTCCGAAGTACACGGGCTCAGGATAAAGGAGCTTCAGGATGCAAAGGCACTGGGGAAGAAGATCTTTGGGACCTTTTGCGTCTTTGTCCCCGAAGAAATAGTGCTGGCGGCGGGGGGTGTTCAGGTAGGCCTGTGCGCCGGGGCGGATATCGGGACGGGAGAAGCCGAAAAACTACTCCCGCGTAACACCTGCGCCCTGATCAAATCATTTGTCGGGTTCAAGCTCTCAAAGATCTGCCCCTTCATGGAATCGTGCGATCTTATAGTCGGAGAAACCACTTGTGACGGCAAGAAAAAGGCCTACGAAATTTTTTCCGACTATTCTCCGGTCTACGTGATGGAAATTCCCCAAATGAAAAACGCCTGTGACCACGAACTGTGGAAAAGTGAAGTACAGCGGTTCAAAAGCAAGGTGGAGGAGACAACGGGAAACAAAATCACGGCGGACAGCCTCAAAGAAGCTATTCGTCTTCTGAACAGCCGCCGTCGCGCCCTCCAACGGCTGAACCGGCTGCGTGCGGCTGACCCTGCACCGATTTCAGGAAGAGATTCCCTTCTGGTAAACCAGATATCTTTCTATGACGATCCAGTCCGATTCACCGCCAAGATCGAAGAATTGTGCGACGAGTTGGAAGAACGTGTGAAAAGCGGCACCGGAATCGCACCTGAAGGGACCACCAGGTTGATGCTCTCAGGATGTCCCATGGCCGTTCCGAATTGGAAGCTGCCCTATATAATCGAGTCGTCCGGAGCAATCGTCGTTGGTGAAGAATCCTGCATAGGGACCCGCAATACGCGCGATCTGGTCGACGAAGGGGGCCTGACGCTCGACAGCATGCTCGACGCCATTGTAGACCGGTACATGCGAATCGACTGCGCCTGCTTTACACCAAATACGGAGCGGCTGGACAATATCGTCAAGATGGCTCAAGACTTGAATGTAAAGGGTGTCATCCATTACGCGCTGTCGTTCTGCCAGCCCTATGCCATGGAAGCTTATAAGGTTCAAAAGGCGCTCTCAAATGCCGCTATCCCGATGCTTGCAATCGAAACGGATTACAGCATGGAAGACGTGGAACAGCTAAAGACCCGCGTCGAAGCTTTCGTTGAAATGACGCGTTGATGGAATTTTGATGGAATCTTTATTCAAAGGCCAGACCGTTGCCGGCATCGACATCGGTTCACGTTCCATAGAACTGGTTGTGCTGGGCTCCGATGGTCCTTTTCGCCAGGTAAAAACTCCGACCACTTTCGATCCCCTAGGGCAATGCCAAAAACTGATGGAAGGGATCAATGGCTGCCGGGTAATAGCGACTGGGTACGGACGAAAACTGTTCGCCGAAACCTTCGGCCGGGTGAATGCCTCCACAATCACCGAGATCCAGGCCTACGCGTTGGGCTCCCGATTCCTTTATCCGGAAGCCAAAACTGTCCTGGACATCGGAGGGCAGGATACAAAGGTCATCTCCCTGTCTGAAAGCGGGAAAGTGTTGAAACTCGAAATGAACGACCGGTGCGCTGCCGGAACCGGTAAGTTCCTGGAATTCATGGCGACTGCTCTGCAGATTCCGCTGGAGTCATTCGGAGAATTTGCGCTCCGGTCCGACCGCCGGATTCAGATAAGCAGCATGTGCACCGTTTTTGCCGAAAGCGAGGCCACCTCCCTTATGGCCAGGGGAGAACGTCCGGAAAACATCGCGATGGGATTGCACATGGCCATTGCTCAGCGCACGGTAGCTATGCTCAGGCGCGTCGGTGTAACCGCCCCGCTGGTGTTTGCGGGCGGTGTTGCCCACAATCCATGCGTCGTAAGACTGCTCGAAGAAGAACTGGGGCAGCCTGTTATCGTACCCGATAAGCCCGACATGGTGGGCGCCCTCGGCGCTGCGCTCTACGCAGAGAATCTGACAAAGGAACAATGACGGGTAATTCTTGTTCCCTGAAAAACGAAACCTCATTGAACGGGCAGCAAGCTCGCAATTTGAAAACAAGACATGAGAGGGTGAGTTTTATTTGAAACCAAATTGTTTCGAACAGTTTCAAAATATAGGTGAGCGCTTTCTGCTCGACGTCTCCGAATTGCAGGATAAAGGGAAAAAAGTGGCGGGCATTTACTGCCTGTTTGCACCGGTTGAGATTGTGCGGGCCGCTGGAGCTATACCAATCAGCCTTTGCGGCAAAAAGGAAAAACCGATCTCCGATGCGGAAAGGACCCTTCCTGCCAACCTGTGCCCGCTGATTAAATCGAGCTATGGCTATGCTGTTACCGATTCATGCCCGTTTTTCTCGACAAGCGATTTTCTGATCGGAGAAACCACCTGCGACGGCAAGAAAAAGATGTACGAGTTTCTCGGGCGCATCAAACCTCTCCACCTTATGCACCTGCCCTATTCTGCTGCTGAGCCTCACGCTCTTCAATTCTGGTACGAGGAAATCCTCAGGCTCGGGAGCTTCATCGAAGAGTCTACCGGTCAGAAAATAGACAGAGACCGTCTCCGGTTTCAGATCAGAGTGCACAACAGGATACGCAAACTTATCAGGAAAATTTCCCGTTTCCAGGCTGCTGAGCGCGTTCCTCTTTCCGGGCTGGATATGCTGACCGTGATGGAAACGAAGAGCTTCTTCGTTTACCCCGAAAATTATCTCGATCTGCTCCAGGAATTCATAGCAGAGATGGAGGAGATTGCAGCCACGGGTTTTTCACCTTTTGAGCCGGATGCCCCGAGGGTTCTTCTCACCGGGTGCCCCATCGGAAAGGGTTCCGAGAAGGTTCTTGGCATAATCGAGGAATGCGGAGGGGCTGTGGTGTGTATTGAGAATTGTACGGGTGTGAAAGGACTGGATTTGCTGGTCGACGAAGAGGAAAAAGACCCGTTTCTGGCGCTCGCCCGCCGTTATTTGCAAATTCCCTGTTCGTGTATTACCCCGAACACCGGACGGCTGGCCCTGATCGACCGGCTGATAAGTGGATACAGCATCGACGGTGTCGTTGACCTTACCTGGCATTGCTGTCATACTTATAATATAGAGTCGCGGGTAATCGGCGACTCTGTCGAAAAGGCCCACGGTCTGCCGTTTCTCCACGTTGAAACTGATTATTCCAATGCTGATGTGGAGCAGTTGCGAACGAGAATCGAGGCTTTTCTCGAAATCGCAAGATGGGGATCATCGGCCCACGCTGCGGCAAGAAAGCCTTCTATTTGATCTCAGCTTTCCATTTGAAATGAGTTTTCATTAGATTGAATCCGCCAATCATCTACATTGATATCTTCTCTGCCACGTTGCGCATCTGAATCCCATGCACCAGGGCGGCCCCGCCGCGAATAGCGGCAGCCACGTGGACCGCTTCGGTCATTTCGCCCAGGTTCGATCCCTTTTCCAGGCAGGCCTGAGTATAAGCGTCGATGCAGTAAGGGCACTGGATGCTATGAGCGACGGCCAGTGCTATCAGGGATTTCTCTCTTTCAGTGAGTGCTCCTTCCTTGAATACGGCTGCATAATATTCGAAAAATTTTGCCCCCATTTCGGATGCTTCACCGGTTATATTCCCGAATTTGGCAAGGTCGCCGACTTTGTAATAATAATCCATGAACAGCCCTCCTGATGAATTTATGTTAGAGTCCAAATACGAGACCACGCCTAGGTCTTTATTGCGCCTCCTCAGGTGAAGCCCGCACCGGATGTGCAAGCATAACAGTGGTCTCCGCTACCGATGAAGCTGCCTTTTGCCGGAACCATTTCGATTTTTGAGATGTGAGTCTTTTCCCCGCCCAACGGAATGTTTGCGGCTTGATTGAAGTCGCAGTCATACAAATAGCCATCCCATGAAACCGAGATGAGAGACCTGCACATAAGGCCCGAAAGAGCACATGGATTGAAGCTGGAGATGAGCTTTTGCATGTAGCTTTCGTAATTTCCCGTCTGAACCAGCCATTGCTTGAATCTGCCCAGGGGAACGTTTCCGAATGCGTATAAATTCGTGAAAGTGATGCCGAAGTTTCTTTCCAGTTCCAGCCGGAACTTTTTTTCTACCTGTTCTTGTGACGCGGCCAGAAACGCTCCCGTAGGGTTGCTGACCAGATCGAGCTTGAGTCCGGTACCCGGCAGGCCGTATCCTTTAGAATTGAGCTTTCTTAGGGCTGCAATAACCCTGTCGAAAACGTCCTTTCCACGTTGAGATTCAAACTGTCCTTTGTGAAGCGATGGAAAAGAGCAGACAATTGTAACCCTGCGGCCGGTGCAGAGGTCTAATATGTGGTCATTGTCACCATCAGCCATGAGCGTGAGGTTTGACCGGAGAATCAGTTCGGTTGTTAGCGGGGATAAGCTTTGGATAAGGTGAGGCAAAACGGGGTTCATTTCCGGGGCTCCCCCGGTAATGTCGATGACCCTGAAAACATGGCGCCGGGCGAAATCGATTACCGCCTGAGCAACTCCCATGTTCATTAGTTCGCGCCTGGCCTGCCCGGCTTCAAGGTGACAGTGCCGGCACGTCAGGTTGCATAGCAGGCCAACGTTGATCTGGAGCACGGTTGTCTCGGCTCGAACCAACTCCAGCCCCCGCCGGTTCAGGAATTGGGGAAATGCTTCAACTGCGGTTTTTTCTGATACCATGCCGGCGGTTCCCGATATTTTCCCATCCTGATAGCTTTTCACAAAACGACTTCATGCAAGATAATACGTCTTTTAACTTTATGCCAGCATCGCTGCCTTGGTCCAATCGCTTCAGTCGGAGAAAACAATATAAAAAATAGGAATCTCCTATTTGACAAAGATGTCGTGGTGATTATCAGGTAGCGAATGAAGCCTTGGACGGAGAAGTTTTGATTCATTTACAGGAGGTACAGATGCTACAGGTAAAAGAGGTGGAAAAGAGATTAGCCGGTATCGTTTGTGACGCAAACGCTAGTTGTCACGCCCCTCCGTGTCATGCCCCCACATGTCATGCTCCTCCATGTCATGCTCCCGCTTGCCACGGGCCCGGTAGCAGCAAGTAACTCAGCGTGCTGAGGGGCGCTCCTGGCCAAAGCCCCTCAGCATCCCCTCTGTTTGCTCCACTACCTTGAATCGCACATGAACAGGCAGGTTTTTCAAAACCGTGGGATAAGAATCAACAGGACATGAGGTAAGGCCGGCAAGTATGCTCAAAATTGAAATTCCAGGGTTTAAACGCCTGTCCCTGTCCAATCTGGTGCTCGATTACAACGGGACTTTAGCTTGTGACGGGAATCTTATAGCCGGGGTCCGGGAGCGGCTTGAGCTGCTTTCCAAACGCCTTGGGCTCCATGTTCTCACTGCAGATACTTTTGGCAGCGTTGGCAAAGAACTTGCCTTGCTGCCCTGCAGGGTGTCGGTCATTCCACTACAAAATCAGGCCCTTGCCAAAGCAGAATATATTAGAGACCTGGGTCCTGAAGGGTGTGTAGCGATCGGAAACGGGCGGAACGACCAGGCCATGCTTGAAGAAGCCGCCCTCGGCATTGCAGTCGTACAGATAGAGGGCGGCTCTATCGAAGCGGTGCTTTCTGCCGATGTCCTGAGCCGGAATATTATCGAAGCACTAAACCTTCTAATAAATCCACTGCGTCTAACCGCGACCCTGCGGGGCTGATAGTTAGACAACATCTCCTTTCTTATCCGCAACCCCCGGGGGGATTGCTCCCATAAGCGCTAAAATAAAGACGAGCAGCCACAAGGAAGAAGCCTGTCATTCCGGCGTAGCCCGCCCCGGACCCGACCCGGGGTCCGGTAAGGCCGTCACCCCGGCAGGTTTTAAGCCGGGGTCCAGTGCTTTGATTTCTATGTAATCCGGAAAAACAACTTATAGGGGTAGGGACAACGCATTGGATTGCGTCGCCCCTCCCTCCGAACCGGACTGGCGGATCTCCCGCATCCGGCTCTCCAGTTGATGGTTTTACCTCCTCGAGGACTGGAACAATGATTCACGGGCGGTCTTAAGGCTAAATAGCCCGTGCTCACGAAAGAATTT
>JBKQTS010000046.1:0-15339 GCA_052143075.1 Syntrophobacteraceae bacterium
ATCCCGACATTTTTGCGGGCGGGGATGCGGTGACCGGACCAAGGACGGTGATCGAAGCAATTGCAGCCGGCAAGCAGGCGGCAATTTCGATCTGCCGATACATCTGCGGGGAAGATCTGAGCGCCGGCCGCGAAAAGGAATGGCAAGCGGTCCAGGATATCGCGACCGAAGGCTATGACAGAATACCACGCGCGCGTATGCCTGTTATGTCCGCTGAAGTGCGCACCGGCAATTTCGAAGAAGTGCAGCTCGGATTCACCGAAGAGCAGGTCAGGGCCGAAGCGGCTCGCTGCCTTAGCTGCGGCGTGTGTTCGGAATGCTACCAGTGTGTCGAGGCGTGCCTTGCAAAGGCTATCGATCACGAAGAACAGCCCAGGGAACTGGAACTGAACGTGGGCGCAATCATCGCTGCGCCGGGCTTCAAACCTTTCGATCCATCGAAGCTCGACACCCACGGATATGTGAGATTCCCCAATGTGGTGACCTCGATGGAGTTCGAGCGCATCCTTTCGCCCTCCGGACCCACTCAGGGGCATCTGGTGCGGCCCTCAGACCACCAGGAGCCCAAAAAGATAGCATGGATCCAGTGCGTCGGCTCCAGGGACCGTCAGCACGGCGCCCATACGTATTGTTCGGGCGTTTGCTGCATGTACGCCATAAAGGAGTCGATGGTCGCCAAGGAGCATTGCCCCGACGGCCTCGACACGGCCATTTTCTATATGGACATGCGCACTTACGGAAAGGACTTCGAGAAATATTACAACAGGGCCCGCGACAAGTATGGAGTCCGTTTCATCCGTTCGCGCGTGCACACGGTGGACCCCGTTTCGGGCAGCGAAAGTTTGGCGATCCAGTACACTACTGAGGCCGGAGATCAGCTTTCAGAAGAGTTCGATATGGTGGTTCTCTCGGTAGGCGTGGAAACGACACCCGAGACCGTCGAACTGGCAAAACGGATGGGCATCGATCTAACGGATCACAATTTTGCTCAAACCGGCGGGTTTGCGCCGGTAAGCTCTTCCCGTCCGGGAATGTACGTCTGCGGTCTTTTCCAGGGCCCCAAAGACATTCCCTCCTCAGTTATGGAAGCGAGTGCGGCGGCTTGCGCTGCGGCAATCGATCTTGCCCCTGCAAGAGGTTCGCAGGTTAAGGTAAAGGAAGTCCCCCCTGAAAAGGACTTCTCCGAGGAGACGCCTCGAATCGGCGTTTTCGTTTGCAACTGCGGCATAAACATCGCCTCGGTGGTGGACGTCAAGGAAGTCACCAGGTACGCGGCAACTCTACCGAACGTGGTCTACAGCACCGACTATCTCTTCACCTGCTCGCAGGACAGCCAGGAAAAGGTGAAGGAGATCATAAAGGAGAACAGGCTAAGCCGGGTTGTGGTGGCGGCCTGCTCGCCCCGCACCCACGAACCGCTCTTCCAGGAGACCCTGAAGGACTGCGGCCTCAATAAATATTTGTTTGAGATGGCCAATATCCGCGACCAGGATTCCTGGGTCCACCAGCAAGAACCGGTACTTGCAACACAAAAGGCCAAAGACCTCATTCGCATGTCGGTGGCGCGCGCTTCTCTTCTCCAACCGCTGATCGAGAAGTCTCTTGCGGTAAATCCACGCGCCCTCGTAGTCGGCGGCGGCATAGCCGGTATGACTGCGGCCCTTGGCCTCGCCCGGCAGGGCTTCGAGACCATAATCGTCGAAAAGAATGCCGAGCTTGGAGGAATGGCCAGGAATATTCCGCATACCATTGACGGGCTCAACGTTTCCGAATATCTCGACAAGCTCATCGCGGAAGTCGGAGAAAACAGCAAGATCGAGGTATTGAGCGGAGCACGAATGACCGGGGTTTCGGGATACAAGGGAAATTTCGTATCGCGGATCGAAAACGGAACCGGAGGCCCAAGGGAAGTCAGCCATGGCGTTATAATCATCGCCACCGGCGCTCACGAATACAAACCGAAGGAATACATGTATGGCGAGACCGACCGCGTCATGACGCAAGTCGAGCTGGGACAGTCCGTCAAAAACAACCCCGGTGAGGTTTCGAAATGGAACCGGGCGGTTATGATTCAGTGCGTAGGCTCCCGCAACGAGGAGAACCCCAATTGCAGCAGGATCTGCTGCCAGGGCGCCGTGAAACACGCCCTGGAGCTAAAGCAGTTAAATCCTGAGATGGACGTCGTCGTCCTCTACCGGGATATGCGCACCTACGGGGTACTCGAGGATTACTACACCAAGGCGAGGCAGAGCGGCGTTCTTTTCGTCAGGTTCGATGAAAAAAATCCGCCGGTAATTACACAGGATGGCAACTGGCCGCTCAGCGTCTCCTTTATGGACCATGTGCTGCGAAGGCCCGTGCAGATGGGCGCCGACGCGGTTATCCTCAGCGCGGCCACACTTCCCGAAGAAAACGAGGAACTCGCCACGATTCTCAAAGTTCCTCGCAACCCGGAGGGGTTCTTCATCGAGGCGCACGTCAAACTTAGACCGGTCGATTTCGCATCCGAGGGTATCTACCTGTGCGGGACCGCCCACAGTCCCAAGCTGATGTCCGAGAGCATAGCCCAGGCAATGGCGGCAGCCGCCAGGGCTGCTTCCTTCCTGTCCGCAAAGGAAGTGACAGTTGGAGGCGTTGTTGCCGAGGTCGATCCGGGTCTTTGCGCCGCCTGTCTGGTGTGCGTGCGAGCCTGCCCATACGGAGTTCCGCATATCAACGAAAATGACGTATCGGAGATAAACGAGGCGCTTTGCCAGGGTTGCGGCATCTGCGTCTCTGAGTGTCCGGCCAAGGCGATCCGGCTGGGCCATTATACTGACGACCAGATCATGATAAAAGTGGACGTCCTTCTGGAAGGAGCGATCTGATGGAAAACTTTGAACCGATAATAGTTGCCTTCTGCTGCACGTACTGAGCGTATTCTGCGGCGGACCTGGCAGGTTCGATGAGATTGACGTATCCGAGCAACATCCGGATAGTTAAAGTGCCGTGCACCGGCAGAGTTGCGATTATCCACCTTATGAAAGCGATCGAGAAAGGTGCTGACGGCGTTTTCGTGGCTGGATGCATGGAAGGCGATTGCCATTTTCAGTCGGGCAACCTTAGAGCGAAAAAACGGGTTACTTACGTGCGGCAGCTTCTCGAAAGCATAGGCATGGAACCCGACCGGGTCGCCATGTATAACCTATCCTCCGGTGAAGGACCTCGGTTTGCAGAAATCAGCCGCGAGATGACCGAAAAAATCCGGCAGCTCGGGCCCAACCCCGTAAGAGTTCAAGGGGAAGCTAAGGAGAAGGCCGCATGATAATGGCGAAACCTAAGCCGATTGAAGAAATAATCAACGAAATAAAGGGCTTAGACAATGTCCTGGTGGCGGGTTGCAACGGATGTGTCGCCGTTTGCGAGGCGGGCGGTCTGAAAGAGGTGGAAATCCTCGCCTCCGCTCTGCGCATGTATTTCGCCAATCAGCAGAAAAAAATCGAAATTGGCGAAGTAAGCCTGACCCGGCAGTGCGATAAGGAATATCTGGTCGAACTCAAGGACCGGATCGGCGCCTATGATGGCGTGGTTTCCATCGCCTGTGGCGCCGGAGTACAGTTCATGGCCGAGATGTACAACAAGATGCGCATTTTCCCCGGTGTAGATACCTGCTTTATCGGAGTAACCGATGAAAAGGGTGTCTGGAGTGAGCGATGCCAGGCATGCGGCTCATGTATTCTCGCCAGCACCGGTGGTATCTGCCCCGTAGCCAGGTGTTCCAAGCGCATACTCAATGGCCCATGCGGCGGCTCTTCGGATGGAAAATGCGAGATCGACAAGGAAGTGCCCTGCGGATGGCAACTGATCTACGAGCGACTCAAAGAACTTGGAGAACTCAAGCGCTTTGAGGAACCTACAAGCGTAAAAGATTGGTCGACAAGCAGGGACGGGGGACCTCGCAAGTTGGTAAAGGAGGCGTCGCAGATATGACTATCACAACACCAAGCAAATTGGAGAGTATCCTCGCAGCCGGACACTTCGCGGTCACCTCCGAATGCGGTCCCCCTCGAAGCGCTGAAGGAACGGTTGTGGACGAAAAAGCCCGGCTTGTTGGCCCGTACGTGGATGTCATAAACGTCACGGACAACCAGACAGCGGTCGTGCGCATGTCCAGTCTGGCTTCCTGTATACGTATAAAACAAATGGGATTTGAGCCGGTGCTCCAGATGACGACGCGGGATCGAAACCGTATCGGCCTGCAGAGTGACCTTCTTGGAGCGGGAGCGTTCGGTATAAATAACGTGCTCTGTTTAACAGGCGATCATCAAAGATTCGGCGACCACCCCAATGCAGCCAATGTTTTTGACCTTGATTCCACTCAACTGATCCAGACGGTCAAGCAAATGCGTGATGAAGGCAAGCTCCTGAGCGGCTATGAGATGAGCGTGCCACCCAAAATGTTCATCGGAGCGGCGGAAAACCCATTTGCAGACCCCTTTGAAATCCGCGTGCTGCGTCTAGCCAAGAAAGTGGCTGCCGGCGCCCAGTTTATCCAGACGCAGTGCATCTATAACATGGAAAAATTCAAACTGTGGATGCAACAGATCGTGGATCGCGGGCTTCATGAAAAGGTCTCGATCCTGGCGGGAATAACCCCGATGAAATCCATAGGTATGGCCAGGTACATGAAGAGCAAGGTCCCCGGCATGGATGTACCCGACGAAATAATCAAGCGGCTCCAGGGAGTGCCCAAGGACAAAGTGGCTGCTGAAGGAATTAACATGGCGGTCGAACAGATCCAGGAACTCAAGGAATGTCCGGGAGTTCGAGGCTTCCACGTCATGGCCATCGAATGGGAAGAAAAGGTCCCGGAGATCGTGGAGCGTGCGGGACTTTATCCACGGCCCAAGGCCTAGCCAGTTTCCGTATGGAAAGGGCTCTTTTCCGAACAGAAACCTCGCGGAGCGTCGAGATCGGAGATCGAGCCCGCCCTTTGCAGCCACCGCCGCAGGCAGTGGCCAAGTCGGCTGGCGGTCCCACCGTCCACCCGGGTTTCTGAAAGCCGTTTAGCAGTATCGACATTTTAATCATTGCTGATACCTCCTGTGCGCCAGCGCATCAGGGGGTATTTTTTTCGGTAATCCTGCAAGTGAGTAGCTGTGGTCTTTATTCTCTTGCCCCATAGGGGCTGCGTAGTATAGCCCGGGGTCAGTCCCGCGCCTCGCGGGACGCCACCCCGGGATCGGGCCGCCAAAACCAAACCCGTTTTTTTACCCTGCAGGGGTTACATAAGACCTGCCATCGTCACGACTGTCCAGCTAATCCCAAACATGAGCCTCGTCAAAATCCAGACTGTGTTTCCGCAAGAAAAGGCGATACTCATCCTGAAATGACATCTTCTTATGGTGATTCATTTGATCGGCAATGTATTCCCGGACCTCGGTTATCTTAGAGAAGCTCACAGAAAAAGCCCCATATCCGTTTTGCCACTGAAATAATTCCAGGTCGCCACCCTTGGTTTTTATCCATTTGGATGAATTCCGTTTTGCTTCGCCTATAACTTTCGCAATCGTGGCAGACCTTGAGAGAGCGCAAAGGATGTGGGCGTGATCAGCCGTTCCGCCAACAATCTGCACTGGGCATTCGTGTGCCTTCATGATGGAGGCAAGATAGGCGTGCATTTCCTTGCGGAATTCAGCGTCAACCAGGAAAGGCATCCGATTCTTTGTTGAAAAGATTAGATGAATGTGAACCTGCGCCAGGGATTGAGGCATTCGCCCGGAAATCCCTATTTTATGAAACCCCTTCAGGGTAAGGATGGGTTGGGGTTTTGTCCACACTACCCAGGGTGGCGCTACGCTTACCCCGGGCTATTATATTCAGCCCCTTTGGGGCAAAGCTTTTTTCTGCCTACCCGGGTGGCTCGCGGAGCGTGGAGATCGGATTATATACGCTTCCGCGCTAAAATCCCCTCCTGCCCCCGCGTCGCTCCGCGATGAGTGAACAGTGGGCAGTGAACAGTGAGCAGAAAAAGCTTTCAAACCTAAAATCCCCCCTGCCCCCTTAGCAAAGGGAGGGAAACAGTCATACCCTTTGAGCGCCTGCGCATCAGGGGGTATTTTTTTGGTTTCTCTCTCTTTTCCTGTTTCGCCGCGCAACCCTGCTCTACTGTCCACTTATTGTTTCAGCTTGTCTTATTTTAGTTTCAGTAGCAGTTGGACAATACGTCAACCGCTCCGGATGAATCTTATAAGTCATCAAGATCACTTGTATTATATTTTACCGCACCTGCATATCCGGCTGGCACGCGGATTGCTTTTGATCCTATCCCGACAAATCTGCTTCATTGAGCACAATTCTTGGGCATGAGATTGTAATAATAAGCTCAAAATTTAAGTCAGAGTCTGTTAGTTCGAAAAGACCCCGCTTTGTTTTGTTGCGGGTTTTTTAGTAAGCTCGCCTGTGATTCGTGACAGCCCTGGACGGACGCCAGGGGTATCAATCGTTTGCCGAAGTCGTTACAAGGAGAGCAGTAATGACCAAGACCCTCGAATATCCAGTTATTTGGCTCCAAGCGGCTACCTGCACCGGGTGCCCTGTCTCAGTCCTCAACTCGGTAAGCCCAAGCATCAAGAATTTGCTCATCGATGAAATCCTCCCCGGCAAACATGTCAGCCTGAGATTCCATGCCACCGTGATGGCGGGCAGCGGGGAACAGATCATCGCCGTCATGGAAAGCACGCCCAAGCAGCATAAAGGTGGGTACATACTGGTGGCCGAAGGGGCGATACCCACCCGCGGCAATGGGAGGTACTGCAGTCTCGGCGAGAGAAACGGCGCAATCGTTCCGATCACCGATAGAGTGGCGGAGCTTGGCGCCGACGCTCTGGCAGTAATTGCCCTTGGAACCTGCGCCGCCTACGGCGGCATCGCCGCCGCAGCCCCGAATGTTTCCCAAGCCGTCAGCGTAGCGGAGTTCTTCCGCTCGGCCGGGATCAGTACGCCCCTGATAAACGTCCCGGGCTGTCCGCCTCATCCCGATTGGTTCATGGGGACCGTGGCAAGCGTTTTACTCATGGGTTTGCCCAAGCCCGAGGATTTGGATGAGTTTGGACGCCTCAAGACATTCTATGGCAGCCTCGTACACGAAAATTGCCAGCGCCGGGCATACTATGATGAGCAAAAGTTCGCCAAGAAGCTCAGCGACGAGGGATGCCTTTACGAGTTAGGCTGCAAGGGGCCGGTGACTCATGCCGACTGCCCCGTCAGGCTGTGGAACGGCGGGACCAACTGGTGCGTCGGGTGCGGAGGAATGTGTATAGGCTGCTGCAGCCCCGGCTTCCCGGACCTGGTCTCACCTTTATATCAGAAGGCCCCGGACGTAGGTTTACCCAACATTGGCGCCAGCAGGTAGAGGAGGTTTGGACAAATGAACCGCATTTTGTTAGACCCCATTACTCGTATAGAGGGACACCTCAAGGTTGAAGCATACCTGGAGAACGGCACAGTAAAGGAGGCTAAGAGCACAGGCACTCTTTTCCGGGGCATTGAGCTTATTCTCCAGGGAAGGGACCCGCGTGACGCTCAGGCGATAACTCAACGCATTTGCGGCGTATGTCCGACAAGCCACTCCATGGCCGCCACCTTAAACCTTGACAGTGCTTTCGGCATAGCCGACAAGATACCGGACAACGGCAGGATTCTTCGCAACCTGATTCTGGGCGCAGCCCACCTCTCAGACCACATCCTTCATTTTTATCACCTTGCCGCTTTGGACTACGTGGATGTGACCAAGGTGGCCGCATATGACGGCAAAGACAGCGCCTTGAACTCCGTGAAGGCGTTCATCGAGCGGGGAGAGCTCGGGCCTTTCGTTCCGCGCTACGAGGGGGACTACCGTTTTCCCGCCGAGGTAGACCAGGAACTTGTGGGCCACTATGTGCAGGCGCTTACCGTGCGGCGTAAGGGGCAGGAGATGCTGGCTATTTTCGGGGGCAGGATGCCACACAACCCGGCGGTGGTTCCCGGCGGCGTCACCATGGCGCCCACAGTGGACAAAATAGCGTCATTCCTGTGGAGGCTCAATGAAATAAAGGACTTCATCGATAATGTCTATCTACCCGATGTATTCGCCGTCGCCAAGACCTATGGCGACTACTTCGAAATAGGGCGCGGCTGCGGCAACCTGCTCTCCTACGGCAACTACGACCTCGATGGAGGCAGCGCCGACTACCTCGGGAGAAACCGGCTGATGCAGCAGGGAACGGTCTCTACCGATCTGAAGCTGAACCCTGTCGATCCAACCAAGATCGCCGAGTACGTTGCCAATTCCTGGTATGAAGATTCCACTACCGGTCTCAAGCCGGCCGAAGGATTGACCGTCCCCACCGAGAATTGGGGCAAGGGTTACTCGTGGGTCAAGGCGCCGAGATATGAGGGCAAGGTTTACGAAGTCGGACCACTGGCCAGAGTGCTGGCCAGCTACCTTTCCGGCCAGCCTGCAATCAAGGCCCTGGTGGATTCGGCTCTATCCGCCGCCGCAATCGCTCCACAGGCGCTGTTCTCCGTCCTTGGACGGCACCTGGCGCGCGCCCTGTGTGCAAAAGTAGTGGCCGATTCCATGGGCGATTGGCTACTCCAACTCAAGCCCGGAGAACCGGTGTATGTCCCCTACGAAATCCCCGACGAGTCACAGGGGATGGGACTCGTTGACGGCGCCCGGGGCGCCCTGGGCCATTGGATAGAAATCAAGAACAAGCGGATCAGCCGTTACCAGTGCGTAGTGCCCAGCACCTGGAATATGTCGCCTCAGGATGACCAGGGGCAGCCGGGACCTTTGGAACAGGCCCTTATCGGGACCAAGGTGAGGGACGAGGCCAATCCTTTTGAGCTTGTGCGCATCGTCAGGTCTTTCGACCCCTGCCTTGCGTGCGCTATTCATGTGATGACGCCCAAGGGGAGAACCCTGACCAAATTTCGCGTGGGATAGCTCAAATGAGTAAAGAGCGCACAGGCAGGGTGGTGGTTCTGGGAGTGGGCAACGAACTGCTCAAGGATGAAGGGATTGGTGTGCACGCAGCCCGGGAATTGGCCAGACAGACCTTGAGCTTTCCGCTGGAAATCATCGAAGCGGGAACCGTCCCCGACTGCTGGCAGGGGGATGAGCCGGTCAGCGTGCTGGTGGTGATAGATGCCGTCTACGGGGGCGGTGAGCCTGGAGCCATCTACAAGTTCAGCCCGGAAGACGTTGAGTTCGAAACCTGCCTGATGACCTCAATCCACCAGCTCAACTTTGTGGATAGCCTCAAGCTGAGCGAGATTGCCGGCAACAAGCCTGGAAGGACCGTCATCATCGGAGTTGAGCCAAAAGAGGTAGCATGGGGGATGGAGCTTTCGGAGGAACTCCGGGGCCGCATCTCCGATGTCGTCAAGACGGTATTGAAAGAGGTTACTCCAGACCAGGAAACTGGCTAGATGAGGGATTGACATGCTTATCAGTGAACAGAAACCTATGGAAGAGATCCTCTCGTACCTCAGCGGCGAAGAAAAGGTGTTCATTGTGGGCTGCAGGGGTTGTGCGGAGGGATGTCAAACCGGGGGCGAGAAACAGGCGCTGGAGATGAAACAGAAGCTGGAGGGAGAAGGCAAAACAGTTACCGGTATCTCCCTCATCGACTTCGCCTGCAACGAGCAACTCACCAGGATGACTCTCCAGGCGCACGAGAGCAAGGTGGTGGACTCCGACTCCCTGCTGATGCTGTGCTGCGGCATCGGCGTCCAGGCTGCGGCAGCGGTGGTGGACAGGGTGGTGCACCCCGGCTGCAATACGGTCTCCCTTGGCGGCCGTCATGGGGAATGGCGGGATGGGGAGCGGTGCCAGGAGTGCGGCCAATGCATGCTGGATTATACCGGCGGGATCTGCCCTATCGCCAGGTGCGCCAAGTCGATACTCCATGGACCGTGCGGCGGGTCGGTGGCCGGCAGGTGCGAGGTCTCGAGCGACCTGCCCTGCGGATGGCAACTGATAATCGACCGGCTCACCAAAATCGGCAGACTGGACCGGATGACGGATATCGTACCACCCAAGAACTGGGGCGTCAGTCTTACCGGCGGCCCTCCGACCCGGCCGATAGAAAAGCAGTAAGGGAGGAGTGGATTGCCAACCGCCGCGATCAGGAAAGCGCTCGGGGAATCCGGTCTTTTCAGTGACCTGAGCGAGGAACAGAGGGGCAAGATTGCCCTGCGCAGCCGCGAGATGACCTTCGAGACCGGAGACGTCCTGTTCCGCGAAGGCGACACGGCTGAGAATATATACATTGTCCTTCAGGGAACGCTGGCAGTGGAGGTGGGGCTCCTGGGCCGCCAAAGGCGCCGTTGCGCCACCATAGCGGCGGCGCACCGGGGTGAGGCCGTAGGATGGTCGGCGGGGATTGGTACACAGAAATACCTTGCTTCATCTTATGCGGTGGAAAAGACCACGGCAGTGGTTGTGGATCGACGGGCCATCGACCTTCTTTTCGCCGATGATCCCGCTTCAGGGCTTCGCGTGATGGAGAAGCTGATCGATCTGGCGCGTTCCCGGCTGACCCGCACCACGGAGATACTGGCTACCATGTTGTCGACTGCGTCCCACGATCTGAAGGGTCCACTGGCTGCCATACAAAGCCTGCACCAGGTGATTCTGGGCGGCTATGCAGGGGAAATTAACGAGCAGCAGGAAAAATTGCTGCTCAGGGCCGGTGAACGGATCAAGGGGATGATATCCCAGATCGATGACATCTTTGACATAACCCGCGCCGACTCCCTGTACATGCAACGAGAAGCAGCCTCCATCGCGGAGATAGCGAATAATTCCATCGATAACGTAAGGTCCCGGGCTGCGGAGAAGAACGTAGAGCTGGTGGCCGATTGGAACTCGGAACCGCTGGCTGTCCCGGGAGAGCAGACCCGGTTGCAGCAGGCGCTCATCAACCTGCTCGGAAACGCAATCAAGTTCACTCAGACAGGCGGCAAGGTTACCCTGAGAATTACGGATGACGATCAGGGTCAAAATGTAGTTATAGAGGTTATGGATAACGGGCCGGGGATTGCCGGCGATGAGATTCACAGGATCTTCGACGACTTCTATCGAGGAAAGGATGCCCCTATAGGGGGCGGGGCCGGCGTAGGCCTATCCAATGCCAAACGGATTATCGAGGCTCATGGTGGGCGCATTTGGGCTGAAAGCCCCTACCCTGAATCCGAAAAAGGCGCCAAGTTTACCTTTACTCTGCCCAAGGGGACAGTCAAGCCCGACACTGGGAAGAAAGAGGAGATGTCCAGCCATGAAAGCAGGAACTAATCTAGAGAAAGTGCTGGAGAGCAGGAGGTTCGCTGTTACCGCCGAGATAGGTCCTCCCAAGGGGGCGGGAACTTCGGGGGTGTTGAAAAAAGCCGAAAAACTGAAGAATTACACCGACGCCGTAAATATAACCGACAATCAAACTGCCATAGTCAGAATGTGCAGCCTCGCCGGATGCACGCTGCTCAAGCGGGTGGGAGTCGACCCGGTGCTGCAGATGGTTGTCCGCGACCGCAACCGCATCGCCATACAAAGCGATATCCTGGGTGCGGTAGCGATGGGCATAGGCAATATTCTCTGCCTGTCGGGGGATTACCAGTCCTTTGGAAACCATCCTACCGCCAAGGGGGTTTACGACCTGGATTCGGTACAACTCATCGACACATTGAAAAAAATGCGCGACGAGCATAAATTCATCTGCGGCGAGGCTGTGAACGGGGAACTCCCCATGTTTATCGGGGCCGTCGAAAACCCCTTCGCAGATCCTTTCGAATACCGCGTGTTAAGGCTGGCGAGAAAGGTGAAAGCCGGCGTCGATTTCATCCAGACCCAGGCAGTGTTCGACGTTCCCAAGTTCGAGAAGTGGATGAAGTCGATCAAGGAACACGGCCTCGACGAGCAGGTACACGTTATGGCAGGAATCATACCGGTGAAATCGGCAGGTATGGCTCGCTACATGAGGGACTACGTCTCAGGGGTCACCGTCCCCAATGAGGTGGTTACAAGGTTGGAGCAGACCAGCGACGTCAAGGAAGAGGGATTGAAGATAAGCCTTGAGATCATCGAGCGCATTATGGAGATCCCGGAGGTCCATGGAATCCATATTATGGCGGTAGGCTGGGAAGATATAGTACCGGTTATCGTGGAGCAGGCGGGCCTTTTGCCAAGACCTGAAGTTTAAAAGATGGGGGATAAGATGGAGCAGAAAGCAAAGATATTGCTCGTCGATGACGACCCGGATATCCTCGAAGCAATGAGTGTCGTGCTGATGACGCATGATTATACCGTGGTCACCGCCAGGGACGGCCAGGAAGGGCTGGCCATGCTCAGGTCGGAAAAGCCGGACTTGATGATCCTGGATCTTATGATGCCCAAGATGGATGGTTTTGCAGTCTGCGAGGAGCTTCAAGACCCCAGATGGGCCAAACTCAGCAACATTCCAATCATCATACTGACATCGGTGAGGGAAGATGCCGGCCGCCGCCGCTACCAACTGGGCACCGGTTTACAGCTAAGGGTCAGCGACTACATAGAAAAGCCGGTCGATCCCGCTACTTTGCTGTCGAGAGTCGGGACTTACCTCAAGAGAAGCGTGTGAAGGCGGTAAAGGGGCAGTAAAGGGAAAGAGTGTATAAAGACAAGCCGGCGGCCGGTAAGAGATAAGTGAGGAGGGGCCGCCGGCTTTTTTATGGCTCATCTGGCAAACGAGTACCTGTGGTTTGGATTTTTGCTCCGAAGGGGGATTGCCTCAAAGGGGTTTAATAAATCAGCACAAGTCTGCATTTTTCAGCCCCAAAGGGGCTTAATAAGTCAGCCCGGGGTCAGTCTCGCGTCTCGCGGGACGCCACCCTGGGTAATGGATGCACACAAAACGATTTTACCCTGCAAGGGTTACATAGAACCTGCCGCACTCATGCCTGGCCGGAGATTGAGGCTTTCGCCCGGAAATCCTTTTCTTGTGTAACTTTCAGGGCAAGAAACTCTAAAAGCCCCCACGCGGAGAATTCACAGCACAGATACTGTTCTTTCTCTTGCTGTAGGTACTCATTTGCCGGATAAGCCTTTTTTATAGGGTGATACCTGATCTTTGCCCGGGAATGAGTTAAGTATTAACTTTCCGAATACTTCTCCAATCTCTCCGTTTGAGACGCCCGTGACATGTTTAACAGGTGCAGGCACGCGATTTGGCGCGACGTCCGACGCACGACGCTGTAGGCCGTCAGGAAATTTCTATTTTCATGGCCTGACCTTATCCACTCGTTGTTGGTCAGCAGATTCATCGAGAAGGTACTTTTGAATGAGTTCAATCTTCATGATTTCTTTTTGAAGCCTCTCTAACCCTTCGTACATATAGTCGCTGGTACAGCGTCAACTAAGTTCGGATGGGTACGGATATTCAATCCGTCATTCCGGCGCGTCCTCACAAAAGGTCGGACGCGAACTTGAAGCATCTGACATCAGTTGGAAGCGTTAACGCGAACCCGAACAGGGTGAGGGTTCAAGCCGGAATCCAGAGTATTTTTACTTGGTTAAAAGCATTGGACCCTGGCTTTCGCCGGGGTGACGATCCCTTGCAACATACAAAAATTTAGTTGACGCTGTACTAGTTCTATCGTTGCCAAGTGCGTCATTTAGCCCTCCACATACGATACGGCCAAGATCTGCCGGTAAGCGGTGTCTCCAGCGGGGTAGCTGTTTGAAAACCTCTCCATACCTTTTCTCCTCAAAGGATTGAGATATGATCAACACATCTTATGCTTTTAAGCTGCCCGGATTTTTCACGTATGAGGAGAGGTATTGGACTTTTCCCTTTTCGACCCAAGGTGGAGGGACTATGGCATCCCTGGAGTACCTTTTGAGAATCAAGACCGCATTAAACTGGGCTTTTGATGCCAAAACCAGCGTTTTAAGCCCTAAAGAATAGCGGCATCTGATGATTAGTGCAACAAAGGTAGGCATCCAGGACGTTTGGCTGCTTAGAGCAATGATTTTGAGGCCAAAACAGGCCTCCAAAATTCACAGAGCCGCTTTCCAGAACGTTTTATGTCCGAGTTTCACCACATCAGCGTGGCCTGACCCTCGCATCTTGGACTTTCTTCTCCTGCTGCTCTTTAAATTTATCTTTAAAATTCTTTAAATAGTAGGCGTCACAAAGAACTTTAATTTTACCAACATCTTCCAAATTCATTTTAGTCGGACAAGCTGGAATCTGATCAAAACCTTTGAAAAATTCCAAATAATATTCCAGATCTTCCTCCGGCAGTTGCAGAAAGCCACCAAACCATGTCCGGAATGCTTCCGAAAAGGGTGCAACTTCATCCCAGTCACCGAAAGCTCTCATGGCACCCTTGAGAGCTTCATAGAAATGGTGGTAAGCATTCGGTTCTAGAGACAGATGGATGTCAACTTTACACAGAAACGAAACCCCACCAATGTAACTGCCCAAACTCTGACTAAGAATGCCCTCATTATCTTTTGGCATCATCGCAAAACAAATAGCAGCATGAAATAACTCCGTTTCCGTTAGGACACGGTTTTCCCAATCAAACCTCAATGCTGGGGTTCTTTCCAGGCGCAATTCACTATTATTCTCAAGGTCAATCATTTTTTCATAATAGCGAGAAATTTGTTCTGGAACATGCCACCAAATAACTCCCAAAGAACCAATATTAAGAGCAGTAACAAAACCACGAGCAATCGCCCAGCCAGTGTGGTAAAGACTGTGAACTGTTACCGATTTCTTCATTGTAATTTCCAGAATCATCTGATTCTTTTTGTTATCAACCGGGAATAGCTTGATCCATGCTCCCTTCTTATTCCAATCATTTAAAATCTTAGGCCTGATCGAATGAGAATTGCTGTACAACCTAATTCTTATCTTCCACTTATCAACTCCAACATCCTGATCTGCAGCCACACGGGTTAGTTCACGATTTAGATCTTCACGCGCAAGTGTATCTGATTGATCAAACTCGGTCTTTAGCCAAGCTACTCATGCATGCACAGAGCCCAATTCGGCAAGTTTCTCCATCGACTTTCCGCCCATGATTAGCTTCATCTTTTCACGATCTTCAGTGGCTGTCAAAAACCAGATCATCAACGCAGATCGTTCTTCTGAAATATCCCCTTCTAAAGAACGAAGCTTTTCAGCCTTCAAAAGAGCTTTTGCTCCAGTCAGATACCTCCGGCCAAGCCGGAGGCCTGGAAAATCATGGACCGCTCAAAGCGGTTGTAAACCAATGGCCACCTAAAAGGTGGCGACCTTAGAACATTTGAAGTTGGTCAAGGCGCTTATCTTC
>JBKQTS010000047.1:0-3239 GCA_052143075.1 Syntrophobacteraceae bacterium
CCTTTGCCCTTCGGCTTTGGCTATTATTTCAACCCTGGCGAGGCAAACTTGATGTTTGCTGAAAGAAGGTCTAAGGATCGAAGAAGAGATGAAGCTCCTTTTAGCAATTCTGATGATAAGCATTTTCTTTATAACAACTGAATATTCCAGCGCCGGCACTGGGGATCGTGAGCTTTCCGGGTGCCTGCCTTTACAGGTTGGACAATATCGTCCTTTTGCGGAGACATTGGACGAAGGCCTTCAGTCGGCGCTCGAGCGGGCTCTGGACAAGAATCGGTCCTGGCGCGCCCTGATCGAGCAAAATAAAATGGCTGTCGGGGTGGTGGACCTTTCAAACCCTGCAACTGCACGTTTTGCGAGCGTAAATGGCTGGACGATGATGTATGCGGCGAGCCTGCCCAAAATCGCGGTTTTGCTGGCCGCTTACCAGGGCATCGAAGATGGCGCGCTCCAAGAAACGCCCGAACTCCACGAGTGGTTGGTCCAGATGATTCGCCGTTCGAGCAACCCTGCCGCTTCCTCACTGATTGATCTCATTGGTCTGAAGCGCATCGAGGACATCCTCCAGTGGTATCAGTTCTATGTCCCCGAATACGGCGGGGGAATCTGGCTGGGCGCCCGTTATGCGCACGGCGGCGAGCGAAATCCCGAACCCATCAAAGGCCTGTGTCATGCCGCGTCGGTTATGCAAATATGCCGCTTCTACTACATGCTTGTAACTGGTGAAATCATCAGCCCGGAACGCTCGCGTCAGATGTTGGAGATACTTTCAAAGCCGGGCCTTCACGACAAATTTGTAAGCGTCCTCGAAAAGCATGTCTCTCCAGACAGGCTGTTCCGGAAATCCGGGGATTGGGACGTCTACTTTTCGGATTCGGTCCTCGTCTGGGATGACGACTGTCGGAAATATATACTGGCAGCCCTGATTGATGACAAGGATGGGGAACGTATACTGCGGGATCTCGTTCCTGTCGTGGAAGAACTCCTGAAGCCCTCTCAAATTGAAGCAAGCTCCCGGCAGCAGCACAAGGATCCCCCTCGCCAAGTGTCCCAGTCCGGCTTAAAACGGAGTAGCCCTTCAATATTATGCAGCACCTGCTCGGCGATACTCCAGGGATTCCACGAGTTCATGAGGTACTCTCCGTTCTATCCAAAGGATGTGAAGTGCCGTTGATGGATATTTACGCACTCTTGCTGCTCGTAATCGTGATCCTCTATCCCTTCTGCCGGTGGGTTGCCGGGTTTAAAGGGCGGCACACAGAGTGGTGGCTGAGCTACTTGAGGTGTGTCGACTTTTTGGGAATTCCCTGTCAATCGCTGTACGTAGCAAACCTCCGGGGTGGCCGCCATCTCTGGCTCAGTGAAAGTTTACACTGCTTGCCAACAGGTGAATTTTGCGATTTTTTAACATATGATTTGCTTATGGAGCCTTAACTGCGGCCGCATTCGGCGCATTCAGGGTCGGTCCTTGCCAAATCGCCGCTGCTCAGTGAAAGAGTGGCCATAATCGACCATTTTTTACCCTCAAAATGTGGTTTTCGGCCCTGAAATTGCCTTCGTAAGAGGGGTCTTCTCACACAGCCTTCGGGTAGGGCGACGCTAAAGTTCGACTGCTTCCCTGCTCCTCAGTTCATCTGCTTTTGTCCTATTCACCCATTTACCTATTCGCCTACTCACCTGCTTTTCAATGGCCAGGGCCGCGATCTCCCTGACCTATACAACTATTTTTGACTACGGTTAGCGGTGGCTGTACAACTGAATAGCCTACGAAGTTGTCCCGAAGATCTGGACCAAAGAATCATTCGAAGCAAAGGGATTGAAGAACTGGATGCCTTCCAGCACTCGGGCGTGTTGAAAATCTTCACTGAGCAGAAGGGTCACACCTGCTTCATTGGCTACTGCCCATAACATGGCGTCCCAGAAAGAAATGCTGTGTTCTTTCACTGCCCTCAGCGCTTTGGCCAGGGATTTTGGCGTCGCGGACACAACAGGAAACAGCTCCAGCCAGTCGTGTATTTGTGCTTCTGCTTCCTTTTGGGGCATTTTCCCCTTACCCGTTACAGCAGTATAAAACTCACAAAGCGATTGCAAGGTCAAAACGCAGTCAGAATCAACCGAGCGGCTGACGATTTGCAAAGCAAGGTCATGGCGTCCTCCGGCGTCACGGTCCATCGCATATACGAGAATATTCGTGTCCAATGTGAACCGTCTACCTTTCATGCAGAACATCTCTTCGGGGCGCCTGGCCTCCCAGTGAGTACCCCTTACGCATTCGGGCCAAAGTCCGCTTGCGTGCCTGCTCCTGAGCCTCGGTCAGTCCGCTCGATTTCTGAACGCCGATCAACTTGGCGACAGCTACGCCCCGACGGGTGATAATGATCTCCGCGCCATCCTGAACCGCATCGACACAGCGCGAAAGATGCTGGTTTGCTTCCCGGATGCTTATGAGCTTTTTCATGGGTAAAACCTTTATTGCGAAAGTTTGATATCCGACCCTATTCCTTCATGTAGTACGTACTACATTATTCGTCAAGCAAGAATGGTGGGATTATACCTTGAAATGCTTCGCGTTTCTTTTCTCACCATTCCTCTCCGCTCAATCCTGCGGCCTCACAAAAGCGGCCTCACAGAAAATCGGCCGCGAACTTGAAGCATTTAAGTCAGGCTCAGAACGTTAACCGCGAACCCGTAACGCAGTGAGGGTTCAGCCGCGAACCGGGCACTCACAAAAGATCGTGCCCGGACTAGAAGCATCAACCAGCGGTTAGAATGTTAAGCCCGGACCTGAACGAAGTGAGGGTCCAGCATTTCACGCACTTCCAGAACGCTAACCGCAAACCCGCAACGTAGTGAGGGTTCAATCCCTCAATCCCCTCATCTTTTTTCCGCTTCTCGTTGCCGCTTCTCGTTGCCGCTTCTGGTTGCCGTTTTGCACGTCCAAATCATCCCGCGGTATAATATCGTCGGATTACACAGGGCTGCGGGTTTCCACTCAGTCCGCAGTCCTCAGCACTCAGTCCTGAGTTATCGATGGAAACAGTCTCCCAAAAGTTTCCATATGTTTCCATAACGTTTCCAGGGAGTTTCCATGTGTTTCCATGCGGAGAAAGGGATCAAGGGCCTCGGCAGGGTGCGGCCTCACAAAAGATCGGCCGCGAACTGGGCACTCACAAAAGATCGTGCCCGGACTTGAAGCATCAAACTACTGGTTGCATCATGTGGCCCGGACCTGAACGAAG